>NZ_JBHWZP010000017.1:0-62717 GCF_042728395.1 Streptomyces sp. NPDC060205 | reverse complement strand
ACTGCACAGCAAAATGCCCGCACCGGAGCGCGGGCAGGTACTGCGAACCACGACATCTGGGGATGACGCTACACGGCGAAACCGCCTACCACCAGGGAACAACGACCATGATCCCCACCGCGTCGCGCCGGCCGCCGAAGCCGTGCGGGCGGTCAGGAAAGGGTGCGGCCCGGATAGTTGTCCGATGTGCAGCCCGTCGCCTTGAGGACCGACACCGCTTCGGTGCCCGCCTCGGGGTCCGGCCGCACGCTGATGTTCTCGCACGTGTAGCCGGCGGAACCGTTGAAGTAGCGGACCTTGCCCGGCCCGTCGTAGGTGAGCGGTTCCCCGCAGTCGTAGCCCTCCACGCGGGCACCGTTGCCGAAGACGTAGACCATCTGGCAGTCGAACGTCCGCCCGTCGTCGGCCTGAGCGGTACCGGCCAGTGCGGTGCCCGCCCGTGCGGTGCCGGCCTGTGCGGTGCCGGAGAAGTGCAGGCCTCCGCCGGCCAGAGCGACAGCACCGAGCAGGTACGCAGCCTTCGTGATCAACGAAACGCGCATGGGGAGATCCTTTCGCGCAGAGGGCGGGAGGGGCGGTCCGTCCAGGACCGTGGCAGTGACACGGCATCACCGCGCACCTTTCCTACCGGCAACGGCGCCGCTCCACGCCTCTCGACCGCGGCGCCACCCGCACGGTCCTGCGACCTGACACCCCTGCGCGGGCCCCCGGGTCAGCTGAGGCCCCGACACCGGCCCCGCCCCGCCCCGCCCCGCCCCGGGCGACCTTCCCGGAGTCAGTTCCCCACGCCGAGGCCGGACATGAACGCGGCGGGGTACCGGTCGCCCCGCGCGGCCCCCTGCGGCACCGCCTTCTCGATCTCGGCCAGGTCGTCCGCGCTGAGGTGCACTTCCAGGGCGGGCAGCGCCTCGGCCAGCCGCTCCCGGGTGCGGGCGCCGACCAGCGGCACGATGTCCTCGCCCTGTGCGGCCACCCAGGCGATGGCCAGCTGGGCGACGGTGCACCCCTTAGCCTCGGCGACCCGGCGCAGAGCCTCCACGAGGGTGAGGTTGTGCTCCACGTTGCCGCCGGAGAACCGCGGGCTGAGGCCGCGGGCGTCCCCGGGTCCCGCGGCCCGGTCGGCGGACCAGTGCCCGGAGATGAGGCCGCGGCTGAGCACGCCGTACGCGGTCAGTCCGATGCCCAGTTCCCGCAGCGCGGGGAGGACGTCCGTCTCCACCGCGCGGGAGATCAGCGAGTACTCGATCTGCAGGTCCGCGACCGGATGCACGGCGTGCGCCCGGCGGACCGTCGCGGCGTCGACCTCGGAGAGGCCGAGGTGCCGTACGTATCCGGCGTCGATCAGGTCCTTGATCGCACCCACGGTCTCCTCGATGGGCACGTCCGGGTCCAGCCGGGCCGGCCGGTAGATGTCGATGTGGTCGGTGCCCAGCCGGGTCAGTGAGTAGGCCAGGAAGTTCTTGACCGCTTCCGGGCGGCCGTCGTGCCCGCCGAACACGGTGCCCGGTCCCCGCAGCATGCCGAACTTGACGCTCAGCCGGTAGCTGTCCCGGTCCCGCCCGCGCAGCGCCTCGGCGAGCAGCAGCTCGTTGTGACCCATCGCGTAGAAGTCGGCCGTGTCGAACAGTGTGACCCCGGCGTCCAGCGCGGCATGCACGGTGGCGATGCTCTCGGCGCGGTCGGCGGCACCGTAGGCGCCCGACATCCCCATCGCGCCCAGGCCCAGCGCGGAGACGGCCGGCCCGGTGCGCCCCAGGGTCCGTGCCGTCATGGGGTTCTCCGTCCTCGTGGCGTTGTCCGTCCTCGTGGCGTTCTCCGTCGTCATCACGTTCTCCTTCGTCGTCGGTCGCCACCCACTGTGGGTCGGCGCAGCCGCCGACGGGAGCGGAGCGTTCATCATGGGAGCGCCGCTCCCTGGCTCGGTTCGCCCGCGCGAGGGACCATGGCGGCATGGAACGTGATCAGCTCGCGGACTTCCTGCGCCGCCGACGGGAGTCGATCCGCCCGGCCGAGGTCGGCATCACGGACGGCCCGCGCCGCCGCACCGCCGGTCTGCGCCGGGAAGAGGTGGCCATGCTCGCCGGTATGTCGGTGGACTACGTCGTACGCCTCGAACAGGGCCGCAGCAGTCAGCCGTCGACGCAGCTCCTGGGCGCGCTGGCCCGGGCGTTGCGCCTGTCCGACGACGAGCGCGACCACCTCTTCCACCTGGCCGGCCACCGGCCTCCGCCCGCCGAGGGGGTGGCCCGGCTGGCCCGTGCGGGCCTCATCCGGATGCTCGACCTGCTCGGTGACACCCCGGCCCTGGTGCTGTCCGACCTGGGCGAGATCCTCGCCCAGAACCGGACCGCGCTGCTGCTCATGGGCGACCTCACCGACATCTCCGGCGACCGGCGGTACGTCGTGTACCGCTGGTTCACCGATCCCGCCGCCCGCTCGGTCTGCCCGCCCGAGGAGCAGGAGAACCACGGCCGCCGGCTCGTGGCGGACCTGCGCGCGGCGGTCGGCCGCCGGTCGGGCGACACCGCGGTCGCCGGTCTCGTCGAACGGTTGCAGGCCGCGAGCACCGACTTCCGGCGGCTGTGGGCCGAGCACGAGGTGGCGGTCCGGCGCACCGACCGCAAGACGTTCCTGCACCCGAAGATGGGCCGGCTGACGATGGACTGCGAGACGCTGGTCACTCCCGATCAGGGCCAGCAGCTGCTGGTGCTCACTCCTGCGGACACGGAGGCCCGTGAGCGGCTGGACCTGCTGCGGGTCCTCGGCGTCCAGGAGTTCCCCACGGGACCCACGGGCCCGCCCGTACGGTGAGACGTGCGACGGCCGCCCCCGGGTTGCCGGTTGGTCGTGCTGCGCGGCTGGGCGTTCTTCACCTCCACCGCCGGCAGGCGGCGGAGCAAGTGCGCGAGAGGCACCCCTGCGCTTCGGATGCCCCGCACCACGTTGAGACAGTCCGGCGGAGTGACTATCGTCGAGGGGTGAGTGAGCGTGTGATGCAGGAGCCGACCTTGATGGTGCTGACCGCTTTGGCGGATGCACCCCGCCATGGATACGCCGTCGCGCAGGAGGTCAAGGCGATGACCGGCGGTCGTGTCGTGCTGCGGACGGGCGCCCTGTACGGGGCACTGGACCGGCTGCTCGCCGACGGCCTGATCGCGATCGAACGCGAGGAGGTCACCGACGGGCGGGCGCGGCGGATCTTCACCTTGTCCGCGTCCGGGCGGGAGCGGCTGACGGCGGAGGCCGAGCGCCTGGCCGCGACGGCGGAGGAGGCCACACGCCGGCTGTCCCTCACCCGGCCGTCGGCAGCCACCAGTTGATCGAGCACCTGCTGCGGCTGTATCCCGCCGCCTATCGGCGCGCTCACGGCGGGGAGATCGCAGCGACCTACCGTGAGTCGACCGCGGGTGAACCGCTGGGCTCGCGACTGCGCGAGGGCGCGGGTCTGGCGGCGCACGCCTTGAGGCTGCGGCTGGGCCTCGGGCCGGCCGCTCCTGCCGCGCGGGTGCTCGCTCTGGCATACCCCTTCGCCCTGGCCGTCTCCGCCGCAGCCTGCGGCCTGCATCTGCTGCGGTGGTACGCCGCTCTGGTCTCCTCCCCCACCCCGTTCCTGGTGCAGCTCCGTGCCGATCTGTCCGGGGCGTGGGGTGCGCTGCTCGTCTCGTCGCTGATCGCGTTCGTGGGAGCGGCGTCGGCGCTGACCGGCCGGTGGCGCGCGGGGGCGCCCCTCGCGGTGGCCGGGCTGCTCTCCTTCGCGGTGGCCGCGGTGGTCAGCGGACCGGCGTTCGGTGACCCGGTCGTGACCCCGGCCGCGTTCGTCCTGTCGGCGGGCGTGGTGCTCGCCTGTCCGCCGGACCGACGCCCGGAGGCGACCGCGGGGGGCCGGGCGGGTGTCGCCGGCGCCGTGATCGCGCTGGTCGTCGTGCCGCGCGCGGCCGTCGACGCGCACGTGGTGCCGTGGGTCAGCACCGACTACGGGTGCTGGCCGGTGCTCGTGCTCGCCGCGACCGGTGTCGCGCTGACCTGGCGCAGCGGAACGCGCGGCGGCCTTGAGCTGGGAGTGATGGCCCTGGTGTCCCCGCCCCTGCTCGCCCACGCCTGGACCACGGCGTGGGGTGGGACGACTGCCGTCGTGTGGCCGGCAGCCGTACTCGCGGGTGCGGCGGTGATCGCCCCGCTGGCCGGCCGCTTGGGACGGGCCGGGCGCACCGCACTCTGAACGATCCCTCCGTACGGCCCACTCGCCCGCCTGGACGTCCTGCAGCGGCCGAACGCAGACACATACTCCGTTTGACGTAGCATTCCGCTCGACGGACTATTCAGTCTTGCGCGAGAGGACGCTCATGCCGTTCACCCTGTCCCACCCCGCTGCCGTACTGCCGCTGCTGCGACGGCCCTTCGGCCGGGCCGCGCTGGTCGCCGGCAGCCTCGCGCCGGACCTGCCCTACTTCGTGGTCACCACGGGCCTGCCCGTCACCGCGCAGTCCTGGTACGAGCCCTTCGTCAACGCCACGACCTCGCACACCGCCCTCGGGGCCGTCACCGTGTCCTTGCCGTACGCCCTCACGCTGTGGGCGCTGTTCCGCGTGGGCCATCGCCCGCTGGCGTCCCTGCTGCCGATACCCGGCCCCCCACCGCCACCCCGGACGGCCGCCGAACGCGCACGCCGAGCCGGGTGGATCGTCCTGTCCGCCCTCATCGGCATCGCCACACACCTGACCTGGGACGCCTTCACCCATCACGACGGCTTCTTCGTCACCCACGCGGCCTGGCTCAGCTCCCCGCTGGCGGGCAGCCTCACCTGGGCGCGAGCGCTGCAACACGCGAGCACGATCGGGGGCTTGATCGCCACCGCGGTGTACCTGTGGCGCAGGCGGGCCCACCTCCGCACCGACGAGGTCCGCACCGGCCCCCGTAACGCGACGCGGGGCCTTGCCGTGCTCGCCGTCACCCTGCTCACGATCCTCGCAGCGGTCGCCCGCGCCTGGTGGGTCGCCGCCACGCAGGCGACGACGACCGGACTGCCGCTCGGCGTCACGATCGAAGGGGTGCTGTCCGACGCGGCGAAGGACGCGGGCGTCGCCCTCATCGGCCTCGGAATCCTCTACGTGACCGGATGGTGGATCTGGCACTCCGTCACACCGGTCACAGGAGCAGTGGCCGCCACCCGCCCCACAGGCAACGTCCAGCGGTGAAGGGCGAGTCGGGGCATCCGTCTCCACATTTCGCACACAATGAACGCTTTAACTTCACATTAGGTATGCTCCAACAGCTTCATCCGCACCACTGAGGGGGGTCTTCTCATGCGCATACGCTCTGCGCTGACCGCAGTTGTCACCATCGGCACCTTTGCCGCGCTGTCCACCGGCACCGCCCAGGCGGCCGAGTACTCGTCCGCGCTGAAGGTCAAGGGCGTCCAGTACGACGCACCCGGTACCGACTCCAACCGCTGTTCCGGGGGGAACACGAAGAACGAGTACCTGACCATCAAGAACTACTCCCGCACCGCGACGGTCAACCTCAAGGGGTACGTCGTCAAGGACGCCACCGGGAACAAGTTCACTTTCACCGCCGGCCACAAGCTGGAGCCCGGTGACTACGTGAAGCTGCGCGGCGGACGCGGCACCGACTCCGACGCCGGCAATGTCGTCTACCGCCAGAACTGCAACTTCATCTGGAACAACGACAAGGACACCATCTACCTGTACAAGCCCAGCGGCGCCAGGGCGGACGTCCACTCCTACACCAAGCGCGCGGACGACCGCGACGGCAACGGCTACATCACGTACCACGGCTGACGCACCGCTCGACCGCTCGGGCGCCCTCCTGCCGGACTTCCCGCGGGCGGGCGCCCGACCCCGTGATCACATCGCGAGACGGGCTTGCATCGCGGCCCTGACCAGGCGTTGTCTCTCACGGTGAGTACCGAACGACCCGAACAGCACACGACCGACATCGACACCGCAGGCGACCGCTCCGCGCGCCGCGCCGTCACCCTCTTCCCCGTCCTCGTCCTCGCCGCGGGCGCCACGGGGCTGCTGCTCCCGGGCAGCTTCGCCGGCTGGGGCGAGTCGGTGCCGTACCTGCTGGGCGTGGTGATGTTCTGCATGGGCGTCACGATGACCCCGCAGGACTTCCGCGGTGTCGCCAGACGGCCCTGGGCGGTGGCCCTCGGGCTGGGCGCGCACTACGTCATCATGCCGGGGCTCGGCTGGCTCATCGCCCATCTGCTGCAGCTCCCGCCGCAGCTCGCGGCGGGCGTCATCCTCGTGGGCTGCGCACCCAGCGGCACCGCCTCCAATGTCGTGACGTATCTCGCGCGCGGTGACGTGGCGCTGTCCGTCTCCGTGGCCACCGTCTCCACCCTCGTGGCCCCGCTGGTCACTCCGCCGCTGACGCTGCTGCTGGCCGGCGAGTACCTGCCCGTCGACGCCGGATCCATGGTCGTCGACATCCTCAAGACCGTGCTGCTGCCGGTCCTCGCGGGGCTCGCCGTGCGGCTGCTGGCGAGCCGCTGTGTGCAGCGGGCCCTGCCGGTGCTGCCCTGGCTGTCCGCCGTGACCATCGGGGTGATCGTGACCGTCGTGGTGGCGGGCAGCGCCGACGCCATCAAGTCGGCGGCGCTGCTGGTGTTCGTCGCCGTCGTGCTCCACAACGGTCTCGGACTGGCACTCGGCTACGGCGCGGGACGGCTCACCAGGATGGGCGAGCCGGCGAGCCGCGCCATGGCCTTCGAGGTCGGCATGCAGAACTCCGGTCTTGCGGCTTCACTGGCCACCGCCCACTTCAGCCCGCTGGCCGCACTGCCCGCGGCCGTCTTCTCCGTCTGGCACAACATCTCCGGCGCCCTGGCCGCCGCCTGGCTCTCACGCCGACGCCACTGACCGCCCCACCGGCCGGCGACCGGGACGGTGGACCAGGAGTTCCTGATCGGCTCCGCGGCCTGAGGCCGAGGGGCCGGTGGGGCGCGGCTTGTCAGTGGCTGGTGGCACGATCACGGGCATGACATCGATCGACGAGCAGTTCGTTCGTGAGACAGCCGCCGAGTACGGCGTTCCCGGCCCCGTAGCGCAGGAGTTGACGGCCCGGTCCCGGCCCTGCCTCTACCTGGTGCCGTACGGGGAACTTCCCAAGTCCCAGCAGGAGAACGCCCGCCCGGCCGCGCGAACGGGCGGGCTCCCCTCGTTGCCGGAGGGGGTGGACTGGCCCGACGGGAGGGAGCCGCTGGTGCTCAGCGTCGACTGCGGGGCTCTGCCCCACGAGGTCCTGGACATCGAACTGCCCGCTGACGGCCGGCTGTTGTTCTTCACCCATATCGAGTACCCGCCGGACTCGTCCGTGGTGCTGCACGTGCCCGCCGGAATCCCCACCACCGAGCGCGCCGCGACGTACGAGTTCGACGGTGAGCCCATGCAGGTCAAGGTCTATGAACCACAGACCCTGTACCCCCTGGCCGGGCTCACTCTCGACGAGGACTGGCGGGACTCCCCTGCCACTTCCGCCTTCCTGGAGGACGGTGGAAGGGCGGACGGTGGAAAGGAGGACGCGCTGGACGGTTTCGAGGAGGCCGTCCTCGACGCGGCCTCCGGCGGGACCCGCCCGGGCGTCTGCGTGCAGATAGGCGGTTTCTCCAACTCGTGGGACATGGCACCGGACGAGGGCGACCTCGTGCTCCTCGCGCAGATGGCCGGGCAGGCGATCGACTACAACGTCTACACGATGAACCTGATCGTGGGCACCCGCGAGGACATCGCCGCACGGCGGTACGCGAACCTCCGGTACGAGCAGCAGTGCTGACCTCGAACGGATGGCGCACGCTCTGACCTGCCCGGGAGGGGCGGCGACGCTCTCAAGGCCCTGTCCGACGGCCTGCCGACGGCTTTCGGGCACCGTGCCGAGGTGTCGGCGTATCCGAAGGCATGATCTGCGTCCTTGGGGGCACGCGGGTCCCGTGCCCCATGTACCCACGGAGCTCGTCGCGCAGGTGAGGTTCGCCCTGGTTCAGGCCGGCTTCCAGGTACTGGGCGACGCGGAGCTCGGCGTCCCCGGACTGCGGGTGACCGAGGTGTCGGCCGGCGCCCTGGTCAGCTGGACGGCCTCGGACGAATTCGCCTCGCTGGCCCGTGAGCGGGGCGGCTGCGCTTCGAGCGACGACAGCATAAGGGTGATCGTGAAGGTCGCCGTGTCGGGGCTGCTGCTGCGGCTCGGTCACAGCGTCGCCGAAACAGCGGCCGACGGCGACCTGCTCGTGCTGGCCGACACGATCTCCGCGGCGGACGACGGCGACCGATAGCGGCGGTCCACGGGGAGATATTTTCGCGGGAAAGCCGTGGTGAGCGCCCGGCGGGCGAATGCGCCGGTCCGGTGTGCGGACATCCCGCGCGCAGGGTGGCACGCTGGTGGTGACCGGCCGCTGACGCGGAGGCGCGGCAACGGCCGGAAGCGCGAGGGACCGAGGATTTCCCCCCGGCTCGGGCCTCGCGCGAGGTGCCCTCCCGGCGGTACGAGATGGCGGGAGTTGCCTCTCTGGGCGCGCCTGGAGGACGAAGGCCGGAGCCGCGTAGTCGGCGATGCGGCTCCGGCCGGCCTCGAAGGTCGGCCATTGCCCGGGGCCCGGGAGCCCGCGGCGCCGACCACAGCCCCACGACCGGTCCGGCGCCGATGCGCGGCTGTGTGTCCGCAGGGGGGCCGGTTTCCTCGGCCGATCACCGGGCACCCGTGCGCTGACCGGCCGCACAGCGGCAATCCAGACCCGGCGCACCGCGCCCACGAGAACGGAGGACCACCGTGTTGAAGGCCGTCGCAGATGTTCTTCGATCCATCGGCGGAGCCGTCGCCACCGTCGTCACCCTGCCTTTCCGAGCCGTGGCACGCCTGTTCGGCGGCGCATCGAGCTCAGCCCACGGACACCACTGACAGACGGGCCGCGCGGCGACGCACTCACCCACCCCCTCACACCCGTGCCCGGCTGGACCCCCGTCCAGCCGGGCATGCGTATGCCCTGATCACCGGGTGTCGACACGGACGAATCCGCGTCCTTCGGGAAGCCGCTACGCGGGGGCGGCGGCTTCCATCCCATGGGTCGCCGACCGGGGCAGTGGCAGTCTGGCTGTCACCCGGAAGCCGCCTTTCGGGTGTGGTTCCGCGGTGAACTGGCCCTGCAGCAGGGCTACTCGCTCGCGCATGCCGATGAGGCCGTAACCGGGGCGGGCTCCCCCGCTGCCCGGCCCGCGGCCGGTATCGGTGATCTCCAGGGTCAGCTCCGCGTCCCGGTGGTCGACCCGCACCAGGCACGAGCGGGCGCCTGCGTGTCGGACGACGTTGGTGACCGACTCCTGGACGATGCGGTACGCCGACAGGTCGATCTCCGGCGGCAGAGGCCGCCGCCGACCGTGCCACCGCACGTCGACCCGTACCCCCGCCGCCGTGGTGGCCGCGGCCAGTGCGTCGACGTCCGACAAGCTCGGTGCCGTAGGCGCCGGAGCGCCCGCGGTGTCGGCCTGACGCAGCGCGCCGAGCATCCTGCGCAGTCCGGACAGCGTCTGCCGGCTCGCGTTCTCCACCTCGCCGAGGGCCTCCCTGGCTTTGGCCGGTTGCGTGTCGATGACTCGGCGGGCGGCACCCGCCTGGAGGGCGACGATGCCGATGGTGTGCGCGACGGCGTCGTGCAACTCGCGCGCTATGCGGAGGCGTTCGGCGGTGGTGGCCTGGACGGCCGCCTGGGCCCTGGACTGCTCGGCATGGAGCCGGGACTGGCGGGCGGAGTTGCCGAGGAGCCAGGCGACGAGCACCGTGAGGGCCACGGCCAGTTGCGCCGCGGTGTCGATGGCGCCGCCCCCGGACAGCCGTACTGCCAACGGGATCGTCAAGACGATGAGTGCCATCCCGGCCGCGCGGCCCGACGTGCGTCGCCTCGTGTTGGCCGCGACGAAGTACAGGGCGACGTCCGGCGCCAGGAACTGCACCAGCGGGAACTCGCCGGCCTGGCCCAGCACCGCCGCCCCGGAAACCGAGCCGAGCAGCAGGAGGGCGTAGGCCGCGAGCGGGCGAGCGCGCAGGAGCCGACAGGCGGTCAGCACGAGGACGGCGGCCCCCAGCAGGATCGGGCCGCTCACATGGGTCAGGTCGAAACCGGGAACGACCTCGTCGTCGCGGACGTGGTCGCCCGGCAGGACGAAGAACTCGTCGACGCAGGCGAAGCCCATGGCCCCGCCCCAGACGACCGCCGTCCAGTGCCCGGGCGACAGCCGTTTGAGCAGCGGCGGTTGACCTGGATGCGCTGACATGGCGCGAGCATAGGCGCGCCCGTGCCGCGCGGTCATCGGCCTGCGGATGTACGTCCACGGATGACAGTCCGCTGCCGGCCCGCGAACGTACTGTCCCGCCGGACCCGGGCCCCTCCTACGCCGTACGCGGGCCGTCTCCATCCCGGGACAGAGTCCCCGCTCCTGCCTCAGGCCGACGCCCGGGCAACGGGCCGACGGAAGACTTGTGCCATGAGCTTCTCGACAGCCCCTTGCGTCCCCACCGGATCTCTCGGCACCGGAGCGCCGTTGCCCTACCACCGCATGGCCCATGTGACCGGCAGACACCGCTGGTGGCGCCCGCTGATCGGGACCGTGACGGTGGTCGGCCTATGGCTTCTGCTGTTCATGGTGGTGGACGTCGTGGCCTATGGGGTGGGCAGCGCCCGTGGATATCCCGAGGATTCCGACGAGGCGATCGACTTCGGCTCCACACTGAACACCGCTCTGGACCTCACCTACCTGGCTCTGGCCATTCCGGTGGTGCTGCTGGTGGTGCGATGGGTGGGGCGCCGCCCTGCGGGGACGGTCTCCTCCGTCGAGGGGCGGCTGCGGGGGCGCCGGCTGGGACAGTACGTGCTGGTCGCGCTGCCGCTCGTGGCCGCGGGGATGGGCGCCATGCTGCTCGTACCGGCCGGTGAAGAGACGGCGGGTACGAGCGGCGAGGTGTGGGTCGGCCTGGACCGGTACCTGCCCGCGCTCGCCATGCTCGTCGTGCTGGTGCCGCTGCAGGCAGCCGCCGAGGAGTACGCGTTCCGGGGCTGGCTGCTGCAGGCGGTGGGCGGTCTCTTCCGTTCGCCGTGGATCGCGGTGCTGCCGCAGGCGGTGCTCTTCGCGGCCGCTCATGGCTGGGGCACGCCGGCAGGGTTCGCCGACCTCGTCGTCTTCGGTGTTCTGGCCGGCTGGCTGACGGTGCGGACGGGCGGACTCGAAGCGGCCGTCGCGCTGCACGCGGTGAACAACCTGATGTCGTTCGCGCTGGCCGCGGCCTTCGTCGGCGGACTCGACTCCGACGAGACCGCGGCCGACCTGCCCTGGCAACTGGCGGCCCTCGACATCACGGTGATCGTCGTCTTCACCGGGGTGGTGCTGTGGCTCGAACGTCGCCGTGCCCGTTCCGTCGACGCCCCGCACCCGTACTTCGTAGACGCTCAGCGTGTCATGGGTCCGACGACTTCCTGAGTGCCGATGACCGCGAGCAGGTCGAGCAGGTCGGCGCTGTCGGTACCGACCGCGGGGGTGAACCAGAGCAGTCGCTGCCGGCCGTCCTCGCTGAACAGGTTCAGGCAGTTGACCTCGACGAGGCCCAGTGTGCGGTGGTTGAGCCGTTTGCGGTCGTCCCGCCGGAACGCCACGTCGTGCACGGCCCACAGCGCGGCGAACTCGGCGGAGGTGTCGAGGAGATGACTGATCAGCGCGCCGGCTTCGCGATCCTTCTTCTCCCGCCGGGCGGCGGCTGCCCGCAGATCGGCGACGAAGACGCGTGACTGGGCCTCGTGGTCGGCCTCGGGGTACAGCCGCCGGGTGTCGGGCTCGGTGAACCACCGGTGGACGAGGCTGGCCCGGGCGCCGCGGAAACCCGAGTGGTCACCGAGCAGGGCCACGGCGAGCGGATTCTGTACGAGGGTGACGTGCAGGTCGGTGATGACCTGCGCCGGGGTCGACGTCAGCCGGCCCAGCAGGTCGAGCATGCCGGGATGCACGTGCGAGGCTGGTCCGCCGGACACGGGCACCGGCCGGTCCGCCAGCCGGTAGAGGTAGTCGCGCTCGTCGGCGGTCAGGCGCAGGGCTCTGGCCAGGGCGGCGAGCATCTGCTCGGACGGCTGGGATCCCGCTCCCCGTTCGAGCTCGTTGTAGTAGTCCACGGATGCTCCCGCGAGCTGGGCGACCTCGTCGCGGCGAAGCCCCGGCACCCGGCGCCGGGGTCCGGCGGGGAATCCGACGTCGGACGGGCGGATGCGGTCGCGCCGCGACCGCAGAAAGACCCCCAGCTCGGTGTACTTCGCAGAACCCATGTCCTCCATTCTGTGCCCGGCCGGGCCGCGGACCCAGGGGATGACATCCCCTGGCTGCGCCGGCCGGCGTCGCTCAGGGTTGAGGACGTGGCCACGAACGGCCCACCCCTACATCGAACCTCCGAGGAGACACACCATGCCTTTCGCCAACTTCAAGCTCCCTGCGGGCACCGTCAGCGCCGAGGACAAGAAGAAGATCGTCGAGCGCACCACCGACCTGTACGTGGAGATCTACGGCGAGCGGGCCCGCGCCACCACGGTCGTACTCATCGACGAGGTCGCCGACGGCGGCTGGGGCGTCGGCGGCAACGTCCTGACCGCCGCGATGGTCAACGGCGACGCCTGACCCCGGCCGCCCGCGTGAGTCCCCGCTCGTACGAGCGGTACCGGTCCTGCCGGTCCGGTCCGGTGGGGCGGATGGAGACAGTCGGGCCGGTGGGGCAGCGCATGCGGGAATCAGGGGCTGTCGCCCGACCAGTCGAAGTGGTTCGGGTCGGTAGGGCGGGGGTCGTACAGGGCTCGGCCGCCGGGGCCGAAGTGACCGAGCTCGGTGGACAGGGCCGCGCCCTCGGCGATCTGGTCCGGCGTCCAGTCGGTGACGTCCAGGAGCAGGCCGTCCAAGGGGCCACCGACCAGGACGGCGTAGGAACGGCCCGGGCGTGGGCCCGGATCGGGGTCGTCGTGGTCGTGGCCGTATATCCGGCCGCGCAGCAGCTGCTCGTCGCCATTCACGGTATGCAGCTTTCCACCCGCCACTGACAACGGCCCCCGGCGGCGTTTTCTGCAGTGACCGCTGCAGAAGTGCTACGGTCTGACTTCTGCAGCAATCGTTGCGGAAGTCGGCACCCCTTACGAGCGGGGCTTCAGGTCGGGGGTTCTGTGCGGCTGGGTGGGGGGGGCCGGTCGCGCAGTTCCCCGCGCCCCTCACAGGGACGCCTCGCCTGAGCCTGGCTCTCATGGGGTCTCGTTCGAACGCCCCCACCGGGGACTTATCAATCCTGAGGATGCGCAATGACCGTCACACTGATCACCGGGGCCAACAAGGGCATCGGGTTCGAGACAGCCAGGCAGCTTCTGGCTATGGGGCACGTCGTCTACCTAGGCGCGCGTGACGTCGAGCGGGGCGAGAAGGCCGCGGCTGGGATCGGCGCGCGATTCGTGCAGCTCGACGTGACCGACGACGCGTCGGTGAGCCGCGCGCTGGCAGCGATCGACGCGGCCGGGGGCGGACTCGACGTCCTGGTGAACAACGCGGGCGTCCTCGGGGACGGGGTCATGGACGGCCCCACGGCCCTGCGGGCCTTCGACACCAACGCCGTCGGAATCGTGCGCGTCACGGAGGCCGCACTGCCCCTTCTGCGCAATTCTCCGAATCCGACCGTGGTCAACGTTTCGAGCAGCGCGGGATCGTTCTGGGCGGTGACCAATCCGGACCGGCCGGAATTCGGCCTGCCCCTGGCGCTCTACTCCGCCTCGAAGTCCGCGGCCACGATGCTCACGGTCCAGTACGCCAAGTCCCAGCCCGGCATCAAGTTCAACGCGGTCGAACCCGGCACCACCGCGACCGACATGACGGCGGCGTTCGGAATAGGAAGGACGCCTCAGGAGAGCGCCCGCGTCGTCGTACGCCTGGCGACTCTCGACGCGGACGGCCCGACAGGAACCCTCCAGGACGAGAACGGGGAACTGCCCTGGTAGCCGCGTAGGCATCACCGAGCGACACGCTCCACCCGCCACCGGCCGGCGGCCACCGGCGCTCACGCCTCACCTCTCTTGCAAGTGGCGCACAAACCTTCCCATACCTCGCGTGTCACATCAGGCAGGAGCAACAGACCGCAAAGATCACAAGGGGGAAATATGGGATTTCACCGTTCTGCCCTGTCTGTCGTCGCATTCGCCGCCCTGTCCGTGGGGACCACGGCCGCCCTGGCCGCGCCCGCCTCGGCCGCACCGAACACCACGCCGCAGAAAGTCTGCGGGAGCGCCTACAAGACCGTGAACTCGGCCGCCGTCGGCTCGCTGGGCACGGTGTATCTGACGTACAACGCCTCGAACGGTGAGAACTGCGTCGCGACCATCCGGAAGAACCCGGGCACGGCCCTGGACATGTCCACCTGGGTCTACGTCCCCGACACCGACGAGGGCGACGAGGACTACGGCACCTACACGTCGTACGCGGGACCGGCGTACGTGTACGGCAAGGGTCACTGTGTGGACTGGGGCGGTCACATCAACAACGTGTACGTCCAGGTGACCGGCTCCAACTGCGCCGCTCTCAAGGAGCACCGGGTCACCTCGACCCGCTGACCCGCCGCTCTTCCCGGCCACCGCATGACCACGCGGCAGGCCGCGCCGTTCCGGCCCGCCCCGGCAGACTCACGGAGTCCTGCCGGGGCGGGGGCGCGTCCTGACGGGACCGCCGGCCGTCAGCGGATGGGGCGGTGGCTGGAGCGCCTGGACCAGCGCACAGCCGTGAGGGCCAGGGCCGCCACGAGGACCGCGATGCCGATGGCCAGCAGGTAGCCCAGTCCTTCCGCGGTCACCCCGATGATTCCGAGCACGAGGGCGACCAGGACGAGAAACAGGAAGAGAGCCATGGCGGAACCTTCACACTGAGTAGGGAATCAACGACGCGCGAGTTGCCTCTCGCCCTTCGCACCTGTCTGGTAGGGCATCTCGTAATGCCGGAAGATCGCCTCTTCCTCTTCTGCGGGCAGGATGTCGTCCATGCCCACGGAGGGTGCTTTCTTCACCAGGGCCTTGGCGTAGGCGACCCGCACGTAGTCGGGTCCGAGGACCGCGTCGTCGAGCGGGACGAAAGCCAGCCGCTGGCGCGTGGGCAGCCCGATACGGACCGTCGCCATGGCCGACTCGTCGGTAGCGGTGTTCACATAGATCGATTCGAGCACGCCGATCTTGTGCCCCTTGTGGTCGACGACATCGCGAGTGCGCCATTCACGTACATCGGCCGCGTGGATCACGCTCATGTTCACCTCCTGAGCCACTCATCTGCGACGAGTTCCCCCGCTGCCGTCGCTGACACCACAGCGACGCCTGCCGCACGACCACTGTCGGTGACTGTCGGTGGGCCGCCGTACTCTCCCTCGGATGAGCGGACGATCTGTCGACGCGCGCGTTCTCGCGGCTGTCGTGTGTGATGTGCGGTCGGCCCACGAGGGGCGCGACGGTGTGCTGGAGTGGCTGGGGCGGGCCGGGGCGGCCCTGGGTGGGCCGCTCGCGGCCGAGGTGTGGGTGTTCGACCGCGGTCTGACCCATGTGCTGCTGGTACGGCACCGTTGGCGCGGATGGGTGCCGCCGGGCGGCAAGGTGGACACCGGCGAGACACCACGGGAGGCCGCTCGCCGGGAACTGTTCGAGGAGACCGGAGTACAGGCGGACCTGCATGCCGTGCCCGCGGCGGCCACCGTGCGGTCGTACCACCCCGACTGGCCGGTCACCGCGGGCATCTCCTACGTGGCGGTCGTCGACCGGGAGACGCAGCTCGCGCCCGAGAGCGGTCAACCGGCGCTCTGGCACCGGCTGGACGAGCCGTGGCAGGGATGGTTCGCCGAGGATCGCCCGCGCATGCGGCAGTGCGCCCTCCGGCTGCGACCGTGACCCCGGCAGCGGATTCCCTGACAGCGCGACAGCGACACAGCCACGCAGCGACAAGCGGTACGGAGGGGCGGGGGCGAAGCGCGGGAGGCGCGCCCCGAATCGCGACGCCGCACACGTGAGCAGCACGCAATAGTCCACACACGGCACGTCATTGTCCACATCCGTCGCTCTAGTCTCACAGCGAGCCGACCGCGCGGCCCCGGCACAGCACCCGCACTGGCACGTCACTTCTCCAAAACCCCACGGACGGAGATCCACATGCGCAGGACGAGCGCACGGTTCACCCTGACCGGAGCCGCGGCCGCGAGTGCCGTCGCACTGGCTGTCATCGGAGCCAATACGGCCAGCAGTTCCACCGCATCCCAGCTGGAGCCGGCGGTCGCCGCTGCCGCCGCGCCCATCGGCTTCGGGGCCGGTACCACCGGCGGTGCCGGCGGAGCCACGGTGACCGTCACCAACGCCTCCGCCTTCAAGACCGCTGTGCAGAGCAGCGCGACCCAGATCGTCCGCGTCAACGGCACCATCGCGCTGACGGAGATGACGAAGGTCGCGTCGAACAAGACCATCGTCGGTGTCGGCACCGCGGGGAAGATCACCGGCAGCGGGCTGAACGTCGCGAGCGTGAGCAACGTGATCATCCAGAACCTCACGTTCACCGGGTCCAACGACGACGCCATCAACGTCCAGTACTCGACGAAGGTCCACATCGACCACAACGACATCTCCGGCGCGTACGACGGGGCCGTCGACATCAAGCGCTCCTCGACGAACATCACGGTGTCCTGGAACCGCACCCACAACCAGGACAAGAACATGCTGCTCGGCCACTCGGACGACAACTCCAGCGAGGACACCGGCAAGCTGAAGGTGACGTACGACCACAACTGGTTCGACGGCACCAACCAGCGCAACCCGCGCGTACGGTTCGGCAACCCGGTCCACGTGCTGAACAACTACTTCAGCAACGTCGGCTCCTACGGAGTCGCGTCCACCGAGAACGCGGGCGTCCTCGTCGAAGGCAACTACTTCGAGAACACCGACGACCCGTACCACCTCGGTGAGGGTTCCTCCGACGCGGGCTCGCTCGTGGCCAGGAACAACTACTTCGTGAACTCGGGCTCCGGGCAGACCGGCGGCTCCGTGGCCTCGATCCCGTACAGCTACACCGCACAGTCCGCCTCCACCGTCAAGGCGACCGTGACCGCCGGTGCGGGTGTCGGCAAGATCTGATCCGGACCGCCGCACCGCACCAGGACCTCCGCACAGCACCGCACAGCACGGGGCAGGACCGGTGACCGACGTGTCACCGGTCTTGCCCCGCGTTGCCGCCTCCCCTACGGTGCCCAGGACCCAGCGGGCCTACAGGGCTTCCGACGGAGGCCTGACGAGGGGGCGCCGATGGACCCCGGTCCGCACACAGGGCCGTACACCGGTCCGTACGCCGGTCCGTACGCCGTGGACGGTACGTCGCCCGGGGCGAACCGGCCCCTGACCGTCGGGCTGCTCACCGCCAACATCCATCTGGGGGTGGGGGCGACGCTCTGGTCCGGGGCCCGCGCCGCCGCCGAACGCAACGACGTCAATCTGGTCTGCTTCCCCGGCGGGAACCTCCGGCACGGTGACGTGGCCCGCAGCGAGTTGTACGAACTGGCAGGCCCGGCGCGGCTCGACGGCGTCGTCTGCTGGAGTTCGACCCTGGGGCTGCCCTCGGCCGGACCCAGGGCCCGCCGGCTGCTGCGCCGCCTCGCCCATCTGCCGATGATCAGCCTCAATCAGCCGCTCAGCGACCAGACCGACGTCCTGTCGATCGACTCGCACGCGGGGATGCGCAAACTGGTCGGGCATCTCGTCCAGCACGGCCGCAGACGGCCGGCCTGCATCCACGGACCGCTCGCCAACCCGGTCTCCGAGGAGCGTTACCGCGCGTGTGTCGACGCGCTGCGCCACCACGGGATCCGCAACGAACACGTGGGCGCGGCCGTCGACTTCGCCGCGGCGGCCGGCGCCTCGGCGATGCAGGTCCTGCTGGAGGCCCGCGGGCTGACACCGGGCGTCGACTTCGACGTGGTGCTCGCCTGCAGCGACGTCCTCGCCGCCGGGGCCCTGCGCCATCTCACCGAACGCGGCATCCGGGTGCCGGAGGACGTGGCCGTGGTCGGCTTCAACGACTCCCCCGAAGCACGCCTCGGCGACCCGCCCCTGACCTCCGTCGCGCTGCCCTTCGAGGAGTTGGGCGCGCTGGCCGTGGACACCCTCGTGGCCCGGCTGCGCGGCACCCGTCCGCCCGATCGCACCACCATCCCGGCCACGCTGGTGCCGCGCCGCTCCTGCGGCTGCCCCTACCCGACGTCGTACCAGCCCCCGCTCGTCGCCCCGGCACCGGCCGCCGCGCGGCGCCCCGCGGGCTGGGACGCGGTGGACGGCGTACTGCCCTCCGGCGGTTCCCGTCTGGCGGCGGCCTTCCGCGCCGAACTCGCGCGCGCCGACAGCGATCCGCACACCCTTGTGAGCACCGGCAGCGGGAGCCCTGGCACGGTGAACGGCGGTGCCAGGCCCGGGAGTTTCCTGCCTCTCGTCGAGCGGCTGCTGCACAGCAACGCGGGCACGCAGGCCGAGGTCGACCGCTGGCACCAGGCGTTGGAGAGCGCCCGGCGCGATGTCGTCGACACGCTGCCGGAACCACTGCGCAGGGCCGGTGAGGTGCTGTTCGGGCAGGCCCGGCTCGTCGTGGCGGAGCGGTCACGGGCCCTCCTTGAGTACGAGCGCTGGTCGGGGACCCAACGCGCGCGCAGACTGCGGGAGTTCGGGACCGCGCTGACCACGGTCGTGGACCTGGAGGGGCTCTCGGACGTACTGGAGCGCCATCTGGGCCAGTCGGGCGTCCCGCACTGCCGGATCGTCCTGTACGAGCGTGACGCCGACGCCTCCGGTCCTGCGGCGCTGGGCATGGCGCGGCCCCTGCTCGCCCGTGCGGAGGCGGCCCGGGCGACAGGCCGGGAATCCGGTGCCGCCGGCCCGCTCGGCAGTCCCGCGTTCTCCCCCACCCTGCTGCTTCCCGACTCCCTGCTGCCCGGCGAGGACCGCTTCACGCTGGTCCTCGAACCGCTGCACATCGGCGAGGAGCACCTGGGCGTGGCGGTGTTCGAGGCCACCTCCGCCCGGACGGCGTACCACGACGGGGCCGACGGAGCCCTGTACCGGGAACTGGGCGATCAGATCAGTGCCGCGCTGAAGGGCATCGGGCTCTTCGACGAGGTGCGGCGCGCACGGGACGCCGCGGAGCAGGCGAGCAGGTTCCAGACGCGGCTGCTGACCCATGTCGGCGACGAGCTGCGCACTCCGGTGGAGGCGATGCTGCACCGGTCCGGTGACCCGGCGGCGGCTCTCACGCAGGTGCGGCGGGATGCGGCGCGCGTGCTGCACCTGATGGAGAACCTGCTGGATCTGGCCCGGTCGGAGGCCGGTGATCTCCTGCTCACCAGGCGGCTCATGGATCCGCTGCCCGTGCTCGCGCGGGCGTGCGCGGCGGCGGCCTCCGCGCTGCCCGCGGGCCCCGCGTGGCGGCTCGACCTGCCCGAGCGGCTGCCCTCGGTCTGGGTGGACGAGACGCGGTTCCAGCAGATCCTGCACAACGTGCTGATCTCGGCGGCGGCCCGTGCGAAGGACGCACCGCCCCGGGTGGCGGCCGCCCTCGGTCCGGCAGGCGTGCGGATCACGGTCGACGTGCCGGACGCCCGGACGCCGATCGCGCAGCCCGGCCAACTCCTCGATGTGGGGGTGACCACGGCGCGGCGGCTGGCGATGATGCACGGCGGGGCGCTGACCGTCTCCGACGCGACGGAACAGGCCCAGTACGTACTGGAGCTGGCCCTGCCCTCTCCCGACGGACAGGCGCACCTGGCCGCCGCCGGGGACGCCCCGCTGCTCGTCGTCACCCCCGGCGAACTCGGCGCGGACATCAGCGCGCACGCCGCCCGCCACGGTCTGGAGGTGTGCAGGCCCGACTCGGCGCACGACCCCATGCCGTCGGTGGCGCGGCGCACGCCCGGAGCGGTCGTGTGGGACGCGCTGCCGGACCGGCCCCAGGAGTGGCGGGCGGTGCAGCGGCTGCACGACCATCCGGCGCTGCGGCACACGCCGTTCGTGCTGTTCGGCGCCGACGGCACCGATCTGCCGCAGGCCCTGCGCTCCCTGCGGCCCAACGGGTTCGCCGAGCCGGTGATCGTCGCGGGGGGCTCGCAGGAGTCCCGGGAGGCGTTGCGGCGGCTGGCGGAGTCGGCGCTGCCGGACCATCCGGCGCGGGTCTCCACCGACGCGACGACGCTGCTGGCGCTGGTCGCCGAGGAGACGCCTCGGCTGGTGGTGCTGGAGCGGGCGCTGCCGGATCTGCAGGCGCTGGACGTGGTGGACCGGCTGCACGACGGCTCGGGCCGGGCCCTGTGTCCTGTCGTGATCGCCGACCACGAGGGCATGACGGCGGCGGACGCCCGGCGCGGCCGTCAGCACCCGGCGCTGCTCATGCTGGACATGGACGTGTTCGGCCCGCAGGAGGCCGCCGCGCTCGTACGCGAACTGGCCGCGCACGGCTCCCGGTTGCCGCCGCGCACCAGGGACGTCCTCGACGAGGCCCTGGTCTTCCTCTACGAGCACTGGCGGCGGCCGATCTCGCGCTGGCAGGTCGCGCAGGCCGCCGGGGTCAGCCCCGACCACCTCGGCAAGCTCTTCCAGCAGCGGTACGGCCTGACGGTGTGGGAGTACCTGACCCGGCTGCGGATCCGGCGGGCGGCGGAGCGTCTTCGGTCGAGCAACGACAGCGTGCAGAGCGTCGCCCGGGCGGTGGGTTTCAGCGACCGCGCGTACTTCAGCCGGGTGTTCCGCCGGGTCACGGGCGCGGCCCCGCACCACTACCGCGAAAAGACCGCCTCCGGAGAGGGAGTACGGGACGTGTCCACCGGCCCGGCCCACCACTGAACCGGCGCGCCGGCAGCGCTCGACAGGTGCTCGAACGGCGTTGAAACACCGTCGAATCCTCAGCGGATATTGCGGAAGCAAGCGCTCACAGTCCGTCAAGTCTCATTAAAGAATGAGCCTTGCCTGTTTATGCCGCGGCGGACGTTTCTTGTCCTTCGGACCGCTTGCCGTCTTCTCGTCCGGCTCATGGCGCGCGCCCTGAACACCCGCCGAAACGGGGCGATCTTTGCATGTCAGAACGCCCTCACTTCCCGAAAAACCGGTCGCATAGGTATGTTTCCGGGCGTTCGGTTCCACCCGCTCTGAGACCGTTGACAGGCTCTGGTCCGCTGATCAATTATCGCCGTACGTCCAGGTGTTCCCCATCGGTACACCAGTCGGACGACGTCTCCGCACCCGTGGGGCGCCGTGAGCAAGAAAGCTGGTGGGCAGAATGCCGCACGACGAAGGCATGGACTCGTCGTCGTTATCGGCTGGCAACGTTGTCGCATTGAATTGCCGAATCGCCGGACCTCGCGGACTCCCTCCATTGTTCTCGCTCTCCGCGCACCCCGCCGCCGTATCACCCCCCACTTCCGTGAGACACCGATCCGCCGCCCGCCCCGACTCCGCAGCTCCGCCCGGCAACCGGACGTAGAGCAGCCCCGGCGGCCCGCCGCACGGGCGGCCGAACTCCCAGCGTGACTCTCGGAACCAGTAACCCTGACGACGGGAAGCCCCAGCCTTGTCCGTGCATGACACCCCCCAGGCTCCGTACATCCCCCAGGTTCCGTCTCTCAGGCAGCACCCCGCCGACTTCCCACGGCGTGAGTCCTCGGCCCCCACCTCCCTCGACACGCGGCTCGTCGAACCCTTCGACGACGGTCCGCTCGTCCTCACCGGTCTGTCCTACGGCGGACGGCGTCGCGCGAAGAACGGCTTCCGGGTCGAGCCACTGGACTGCGACCACTGGGAGGTGCTGGAGAGCGGTACCTCGCCGCTGGGGGCGGCGGTCCTCGGCGCCGAACTCGCCGCGCTCTCCGACGCGCCCGCCGCCGCGTCCGCCGCCGCGCCCGTCGCCGCGCCCGTCGTCACCGAGGAGGCGTGATGTCCGGCTCCTCCGTGCCCGGGTCCTCACCGTCGGGTTTCTCCGCGGCCGGTTCCTCCGCGGCCGGTCCGCTGCTGGCCGATGCCGTGCTCGAACAGGCCCGCCTCACCCCCGACTCCCTCGCTGTGGTCGACGGCGATCACCGACTCGACTACGCGGGCCTCGACCACGCCTCCCTGCGTGTGGCGAGCGGCCTGCGAGCCAGGGGTGTCCGTGCGGGGCAGGCCGTCGCGGTCCGCCTGCCGCGGTCCTGGCAGTTGGTGTGCGTGATGCTCGGCATCCGCCGCGCCGGGGCCACCGTGGTCCCGC
This sequence comes from Streptomyces sp. NPDC060205, assembly GCF_042728395.1. Lineage (NCBI taxonomy): Bacteria > Bacillati > Actinomycetota > Actinomycetes > Kitasatosporales > Streptomycetaceae > Streptomyces > Streptomyces sp. NPDC060205. Next base: position 40,413 of record NZ_JBHWZP010000017.1, on the reverse strand, counting down.
TCGACGCGCAGAGCCCCGCCGAACGCCGCCGGCACATCCTCGACGACTCGGCCGCCGTGGCCCTGGTCCAGGACGGCACGGGCGGGGCGACGGGCGGCGACTTCCGCGAGGGCCCCGGCATCCTGCTGGATGTCGACGACCTTCTCGGCGACCTCCTCGGCGGCCTCCCCCGAGAGGACGCGGGCCCCTTCGACGAGGTCACCCCGGCGACGGACGCGGCCACCTCGTTCCTCTTCTACACCTCGGGCACCACGGGCCGCCCCAAGGGGGTCGAGGTCAAGGACGCCGGGATCATGCGTCTGGCCGACCCCGGCTTCCTCTCCCCCACCGCGGGCGCACGGTACGCGAGCATCTCCAACCCGGCTTTCGACGCCCTGAGTTACGAGGTCTGGGTACCGCTCCTGACCGGCGGAACGTGTGTCGTCCTGAGCGACGAACAGGTCCAGAACCCGCAGCTGCTCGCCGAGACCCTGCGGCACGAGCGGATCGACGCCCTCTTCGTCACCGCGGCCCTCTTCAACGCCGTCACCGACAGCGTGCCCCACTGCTTCGACTCCGTCGGCCACGTCCTGATCGGCGGCGAACAGCTCAACGCCACCCGTGTCACACGCTGGTACCGGGACAACCCCGGCACCACGACATGCCTGGTCAACGCCTACGGACCCACCGAGTCCTCGACCTTCGCCCTGCACCACCGCGTGCCCCGCGACTTCGACGGCGACACCGTGCCGGTGGGCCGTCCCGTGCCCGCCACGGACGCGCTGCTGGTCGTCGACGGCTCACGGGCCGCGGAGACCGACGAGATCGGTGAACTGTACTTGTCCGGTGCCGGATTGGCGACGGGCTACCGCAACCTGCCCGAGGAGACGGCCCACCGTTTCGCCCCGCTGCCGTGGCACGACGCGGGACGCGCCGTCTGGTACCGCACCGGCGACCTCGCGCGCCGTGACGCCACGGGGCTGTTCACCTTCGTCGGGCGGGCGGACCGCCAGGTGAAAGTACGCGGCTTCCGCATCGAGCCCGGGGAGGTCGAGCAGCAGCTCGGCGCGCACCCCGCCGTCCGGCAGGCCCGGGTCTGCACCCGGCACGACGTGGACGGCGCGCATGAACTGCTGGCCTATCTCGTCCTGGGCGCCGAGCTGACGTACGAGGAGTACGAACGCCATCTGACGGCCACCCTGCCCTCGTACATGCGCCCCCATCGCACCCATCTGATGGACGCCCTGCCGCGCAACGCCAACGGCAAGGTCGACGACGACGCCCTGCTGGGCTCCACGACGCCCGCGTGGCGGCGTACCTCCCGTGCGGCCGTCGAGGTGACGGACGCGCAGCGCGAGGTGCTGGACATGGCCGAGAGCGAGCTCGGGGTGTCGGGGCTGCGGACCGACGACCGCTGGATTCCCCAGGGCGGGGACTCGCTCAAGGCGCTGCGTCTGCGCTTCCGCATCCGGCGCCGCTGGAACGTCGAGGTGCCGCAGTCGGTCGTCCTGCGGGAGGACTTCGCCGCGCTGACCGAGGCCATCACCTCCGGGACCTTTGGCTCCCCCGGCGCGGACCAGCGGCCGCCGCACCCGTCGGTGCCGGAGCCGGGCGGACGCCGTTCCGCGCCGGCCACCTCCGAGCAGCAGCGCCTGTGGCTCCTCGACCGGAGCGATCCGCACAGCCGCGCCTACGACGTTCCGCTCGCCTTCCACCTGCAAGGCACCGTCGACGAGGACGCCCTGCGCGCCGCACTCACCCGGCTCGTCGCCGCACACCCCGCCCTGCGTACATCTTTCCGGTCCACCTCGAAGGGGTTGCTCCAGGAGATCGGCGACCCCTTCGACCCCTGGGAGCGGGCCGACGCCCTCGACGGTGAGGACTGGGAGCCTGCGGCACGGCGGTTCTTCGCCACGCCCTTCGACCTCGCCGAGCCGCGGATGCTCCGGGCGAGCCTGCTGCGGACGTCCCACGGGTCGGTCCTCCTCCTCCATCTGCACCACATCGCCGTGGACGGCTGGTCCCTCAACGTCCTCTTCCGCGACCTCACCGCCTTCACCGCACAAGCGGCGGGCGGCGAATATTCCGGACTCGAAGGAGCGGAAGAGGGGTCCCCGTCCCGTCACACACCGCTCGATTTCGCGCTGTGGCAGCGGCGTTGGCACCTGGAGCCCTCCTACGACGAGCAGCGGTCGGCGCTGCGCCGGCGCTATGCGGACCTGGAGCCCTCCCCGCTCCCGGCCGCCGTCGCGAACACCGACGACACCGTCGACACCGCCGACACCGGTGCCCGGCTGCTGACCGCGTCCCTCGACCTCGTCCAGCGCTCCCGGCTGGACCGGCTCGGGGCGGAACTCGGGCTCACCCGTTTCCAGCTCCTGCTCGCCGCCTTCTCCTGGAGCCTGTACGGCGTGACGGGCCGGACCCGGCCGCTGGTGGCGAGCCCCGTCTCGGGCCGGCCGGTCGGTGAATTCGCCTCCACCGTCGGCATGTTCGCCAACACCGTGCTGCTGCCGTTGCGGCTCCAGCCGGGTGACGGGCTGCGTCAACAGCTCGGCACGCAGGCCGCCGGGGTCCAGCAGATCCTGGACCGGCAGGACGTGACGCTCGCCGATGTGCTGACCGACCACGACTTCGGCGGCGGCCCGCTCTTCGACTTCATGTTCGTCCTGGAGAACACCGACTTCGGCGCGCTGTCGTTGCCGGACTGCCGGGTACGCCCCGCCTGGCCGCAGCCCCTCGACACCAAGTGCGCGCTCACCCTGTCCGTCGTCGAGCAGGACTTCGGATTCGACTGCCTGTGGGAGTACGCGGCCGGGCGCTTCGACGCCGAGCTGGTGGCGTCCGCCCATCGACTCTTCGTACGGGCGATCGATCTGCTCACCGCCGCGGAAGAGGACGAGGACTGGAGCCCGGGCCAGGACGAGCCCACATTGACAGCCCTGGTCGCGCCCTACCGGCGTACGCTCCCCGATCCTGGACGAGGGGCGCGGAGCACACCCGCGTTCACGACGGTGGCGGAAGGCTTCGCCGCGCAGGTACGGCGGACTCCGCACGCACCGGCCCTGACCACGGGCGACCGTACGCTCACGTACGCCGAACTGGACGCGCACGCACGGGTGTTGGCAGCCGAGTTGGCGAACCGGCTTGCGCTGCCGTCCGATCCCGGGGCGCCCGCCCGGGTCGCGCTGCATCTCACGCCGTCGGCCGAGCACATCGTGGCCCTCCTCGCCGCCGCGCAGCTCAACCTGACCGTCGTACCGCTCGATCCCGCCTACCCGCCCGCGCTGCTGCGCCGGGTCCTGCGGGACGCGGACCCCTTGTGCGTCCTGACCGCGGTCGGCGCGCAGGAGGACGTGGCCGGGATCGCGCCGCCGGAGCTGCCACGGCACCCGATCGAGCTGGCCGCCGCCGTGCCCTCCGCGCCGCGACCGGCTCCGCACGCGGGCCTGAGACCGCTCTACACGCTCTTCACCTCCGGCTCGACCGGCACGCCCAAGGGTGTCGACGTACCGGATCTGACCTTGTGCAATCTGCTGCACTGGCAGAGCGAAGCGGGCGGTCTCGGCGAGGCCGCGGTCACCCAGCAGTTCTCGATGCTGTCGTTCGACGTCTCTTTCCAGGAGATCTTCTCCACGCTGTGCTCGGGCGGACGCCTGCATCTCGTGCGCCCCGAGTGGCGGCAGGATCTGCCCGCCCTGCTCGACCAGCTGGAACAGGCCGGTGTCGAGCGGCTGTTCCTGCCCTGTGTGGCGCTGCAGCTGCTGGCCGAGCACGCCGTCCACCTGGGTCGTTTCCCGTCGCGGCTGCGTGAGGTGGTCACCGCGGGCGAGCAGCTGATGTGCACCGACGCCATCCGCGACTGGTTCGCCGGTCTGACGGACGCCCGGCTGTTCAACCATTACGGGCCCACGGAGACCCATGTCGTCAGCGGGCTGTGCCTCGACGGCGACCCGAGGCTCTGGCCGGCCCGCCCGGCCATCGGGCGCCCGGTGGCCAACGCGGTCCTGCGCGTGACCGACGACAGCGGCGAACCCCTCCCGCCCGGCGCTGTCGGCCGGCTGCTGATCGGGGGCCCGATGGCCTCGCCCTGCTATCTCGGCGACGCGGAGCTCAACCGCTCCCGGTTCACCGAACTGCCCGGCCACGGCACGTTCTACCGCAGCGGCGACCTGGCCCATTTCGACGCCGACGGGCTGCTGCACTTCGACGGCAGGGACGACGACCAAATCAAGATCAGCGGTCACCGGCTGGAGCTGGGACAGCTGGAGGCCGCGCTGCTGCGGCACCCGTCGGTCATCGGTGCCCTGGTGGCCCTCGACGGCGATTCCCTCGTGGCGCTGCTGCAGTGCCGCGGCGACGATCCGGATCTGCAGCAGCTCAACGCTCACCTCGCCGGGCAGTTGCCGCCCTTCGCCCGCATCCGTACGTTCCGCAGGGTGGAGGCGCTGCCGCGCACGCCGAGCGGCAAGCTCGACCGGCGCGCGGCCACCACCCAGGGGCGCGAGCTGGGGAGTGGGCTGCCGCCCGAGCCGCCTGAGCCGCCTGCACTGACTGCATCGTCCGAGCCTCTGGGCCCGGGGGCCCTGGAGTCCGCCGTGTCCGCGCTGGAGACCCGGCTGTGCGAGCTGTTCGCCACGGTGACAGGCAAGCGGGTGCTGCCGGACCAGCGGTTCTTCGACGCGGGCGCGGGCAGCCTCGACCTCATGCGTTTCCAGCTGCGCTGCGGTGTCGAGCTGGGCCTGTCCTTCACGGTCGCGGACCTCTTCGAGCACGTCACCGTACGCAGCCTGAGCCGGTTCCTCGCCGCGTCGGACCCGACTCCGGCCGGTGCTACGACCACGACCACGGCTACAGCCTCAACTACTGTCCCGGTCGAGCGGAACGGCGGCCCGGACGAGCCCATCGCCGTCATCGGGATGGCCGTACGGCTGCCGGGCGCCCCCGACCTGGCGTCGTTCTGGCGGATGGTCGAGTCGGGCGAGCGGGGCATCGAGCACTTCCCCGCCGCCGAGGGGCGTGTGGGCGCGCGTAGCCAGATGGACGGGCTGCTGGCGTTCGACCCTCAGCACTTCGGCATCAGCCCGCAGGAAGCGCGGCTGATGGACCCGCAGCAGCGGCACCTGCTGATGAGCTGCGTCGAAGCACTCGCCCACGCGGGCATCGCCGACCCCGCCGAGAGCCGCGTCGGCCTGATAGCGGGCTGCGGCGAGAACACGTACTTCCAGTCCATGCTGCGTGAGGCCGACCCCGCCGCCCTCCCGGACGGGTTCCGGCTGGCCCTCCACCATGACAAGGACTTCCTCGCGACCAAGGCCGCGTACCACCTGAATCTGACCGGACCCGCCTTCACGGTCCAGGCGGCCTGCGCCAGCTCCCTCGTGGGCGTGCACATCGCGGCAGGGCTCCTGCGGCAGGGCGAGGCCGACGTCATGCTGGCCGGCGGAGTGCTGGTCGACACGCTGCTGACGGACGGGTACACCTACCGGCCGCAGCACATCTTCTCGCCCGACGGCCACTGCCGGCCCTTCAGCGACGACGCCGCGGGCACCGTCGGCGCGAGTGGCGTCGGTGTGGTGGTCCTCAAGCCGCTGAGCCTCGCCGAGCGCGACGGCGACACCGTGTACGCGGTCGTCACCGGGTCCGCCCTCAACAACGACGGCGCCTCGAAGCTCGGCTACAGCGCGCCGTCCGTCTCCGGACAGCGGGAGGTGATCCGGACCGCGCTGCGCCGCAGCGGCCGTCCGGCCACCGACCTCGGGTACGTCGAGGCGCACGGCACCGGGACCCGGCTGGGCGACCCCGTGGAGGTCGGCGCGCTGCGGCAGGCGCTCGACCTGCCCGACTCCGCCTCGTGCGCCCTGTCGTCCGTGAAGAGCCAGATCGGTCACCTGGGTGCCGCCGCGGGTGTCGTCGGCCTGGTGCGCGCGGCACTCGCCGTCCACCACGGGGTGATCCCGCCGAACGTCGACTTCCGGCGCCTCAACCCGGAGATCGGCGCCGACCCGGGCCCCTTCGACATCCCGACGACCGCGCGGCCCTGGCCGGCGGGGCGTCCGCGCGTGGCCGCCGTCAGCAGTTTCGGCATCGGCGGCACCAACGCCCATCTGATCCTGGAGCAGCACTCGCCCTCCGCGTCGGCGCGGACACCGGAGGACACCGGTCACAACGCCCCCACCGGCCGCCTGGTGCTGTCCGGCAGCAGCGAGCAGTCCCTGCGTACGGACGCCCGGCGCATCGCCGACCATCTGGCCGCCGCTCCGCAGACGTACGACCAGGTCCTGCGCCATCTGCGGGACGGTCGCCCGACGCGGACGCACCGGGTCGCGGCCGACTGCCCGGACGCCCAGGCAGCCGTGGCGTGGCTGCGGAGGGTCGCGGACGGATCGGTGCGTACGGCGGCCGGCGCGGACGCCGTTACGGAACCGGGGCAGGGCCGGGCCGATGCGAGCGCCGGTCTGCGGCCGGGGACTCACTCCGCTCCCCCGCCCTGGGACTTCCCGCCCCCCGCCTTCGCCCTGACCGACCACGACTTCCCACGCGCCGCCCGGCAGCCCGAGCAGCCCGATCAGCCCGTCATGGCGGCCGAGGCCGCCGCCGATACGCCACCGGTGCGGATGCCGGAGGACGAGTGGTTGTACCAGACCGAGTGGGCGCGGCTGCGACGGGCCGTCCCGTACACCGGGTCCCTGTCGGGGCGCCCGGTCGTGGTCGTCACCGACGGCACCTCGACGCCGGTCGACTGGAAGGCACTGCACTCCGCGCACAGCCGCGTCGTCCACGTCACGACCGGGACCGCGTACGCCCGGTCCGGCACCGACCGGTACGAGGTCGACCCCGCCGATCCCGCCTCGCTGGCCCGGCTGCTCCGGGACGTCGGACAGGACGCGCCCCAGGGGTTCGAGTGGCTGCACGCGCTGCCTCTCGGCGTCGGAGGGCCGGTGGGCGAAGCGTCGTTGGAGGACGCGCGGCGCGTCTGCCTCGACCACACGGCCGCCCTGTGCCAGGCCGTGGCGAGCCTGCCGCCCGACGCGCGCCCGCGCCTGTGGTGGCTGTCCCACGGCGCGCAGCCGGTGACGGGCGAGGTGTCGCGCCCCGAACTGGGCCTGCTGGCCGCGGCGGTGGAGGTTCCGCGCCAGGAACTCGGCCTGGACGCCGGTTGGATCGACCTGCCGGGTGCCGACCCGGCCGACTGGGCCCATCTGCTTCCGGTCGTCCTCACGGACACGTCCACGAGGGCCGCCACGAAGGCCGTCCCGGGGACCTTCTCGGGGGCCTTCCCCGAACGCCGGATCGCCCTGCGGCAGGGCTACTGGTGGCGGCCGGTCGCCCGGTCCGTACCGCGGCCGGCCCCCCAGTCCGCCGGGCTCCTGGGAGGTGCCGGGCTTCTGGAGGGCGACGGCACGCACCTCGTCCTCGGCGGCACCGGTGGCATCGGTACCGGAATCGCCGCCTGGCTGCTCGAACACAGCGACGGGCGAGTGGCGTTGCTCGCGCGCCGCCCCCGACTGCCCGCCGCCCTCGCCCGCTGGTCCGACCGTGTCACCCTCGTCGCGGCCGATCTCGCCGAGGAGCCGCTGGACGATCTCCTGGAACGGCTCGCACCCCACACCGGCCGCCTCCACGGCATCGTGCACGCCGCGGGCAGCGCGTCCGGCGCCCTCCTGATCCGCCGCGACAGCGAGGCCATGCGTGACGCCGACCGGGCGAAACTGAAAGCCGTCCTGCTCACCGAGCGGCTGATCGCCCGCCACCGGCCGCGGTACGCCGTCTACTGCTCGTCGCTGTCGGCCCTGTTCGGTGGAGTCGGCCAGTTCGACTACGCGGCCGCCAATGGAGTGCTCGACGCCTTCGCCCACCACAACGGCGAGGACTCCTCGGGGACCGTGCGCCTCGGCATCGGCTGGGACGTGTGGCGGGACGCCGGCATGGCCCTCGACACACTCGGCACGGACGCCCGCCACCAGGCACATCTGCGGACGGGACTGTCGACCGCCGAGGGACTGCGCGTCCTCGCCGACGCCCTGCACCTCCAGCTGCCGCACCTGCTCGTGTCCAGTACGCCGCTGGAGGCCTCCCGGTACTTCTACGAGCCCGAGGCGCAGACCGCCGCCGAGGTCACCCGAGAACCGGCCGGGGCTGCGACGCCACCCGACGCCACCGAACTCGTCGAGGCGGCACGGGAGTTGCTCGGCACGGAGACGCTGGACCCGGCGGCGTCCCTGTACGACCTGGGCGCGGACTCCCTCACCCTGCTCGACCTGCTCTCCGAGGTGAAGCGGCTGTACGGGGTCGACATCGAGCTCTCGCATCTCAGCCATCAGGTGAGCGTCAACGATCTCCTCACCCTCCTCGGCCGCCCCGCGCAGGCGGAGGAGCAGACCGACGACCCGGTGACCGTCGAGACCTGGCAGACCGGCGACGACCAGGACGTCCTGTGTGTGATCCACCCGGTCGGCGGAGACATCCAGGCCTATCGGCCGCTGGTCTCCGCCCTGGACGCGCGCACCACGGTCTGCCTCGTGCCCGATCCCGCTCTGCACGATCCCGGCCTGCCCCCCTGGTCGGTCGCCGAACGGGCGGACCGCTACCTCGCCGCGCTGCGCGCCCGCTTTCCCGACCCGCAGATCCGACTGCGGCTCGCGGGCTGGTCGTTCGGCGCGCTGGTCGCGCACGCCATGGCCGCGAGCGCCGAAGCAGCGGGCCGGCCTGTCGACCGGCTGTACCTCCTGGATCCGCCCGCGCCGCGACCAGGAACTCAGGACAGCACGGACAGCCCTGACAGCCCCGATGAAGACGCCCTGCGTGCCGTCTTCGAGCACGAACTGCGGGGCAACAAAGCCCAGTCGGCGTCCCCGCCCACAGAAACGACAGGGACGGCGGGGACGGCGGGGACGGCAGGGACAATGGCGACAACGGGGACAACGGGAACGCCAGGGGCAACGGGAACGACGTATGCCGAACGGCTCGCCCACTGCTGCCGGGCCAACATCTCCGCGATGACCGGCCACACCGCACCCCGTCTGACCCGCACGCCCAGCGCCCTGTGGCTGGCCACCGAGATCACGCCCGATCTGCCCCTCGCCCCGCCCGCGCCGACGGCCGCCGAGGAGTGGACGGCGCTGCTTGCCCGCCCCGTCCAGGTGCACCACGTACGGGCCACGCACTACGAGATCGTCGCCGGGCGGCACGTACAGGACATAGCCCGCGCGATCGACGCCGACCGGTGAGCCACGGCCGACGGCCGCCACCCACTGTCCCCTGCCTCTCCCCCGCCCCTCACATCGGAACATCGAACCCTCGGAGACACCATGGATCAGTTCACCCTCGACGCCATCGCGCGTATCACGACGGCGCCCCGTGAGACCTACGAAAGCTTCACCGTCGACCCGCTGACACCGCTTCTCGGTGCGGAGATCTCCGGCCTCGACCTCTCCGAGGAACTGACTCCGGTCCAGCAGAAGGACATCCGGACGGCCTTCCTGACCCACCACGTCCTGGTCTTCCGCGACCAGCACCTCACCCCTGAGGACCACAAGCGGTTCGCCGCCCTGTTCGGGCCGCTGCACCTGGACTCCCTGCCCGAGGAGGGGGGCGACCCGTACATCCTGAAGGTCAGCGCGAACAAGGATTCCAAGGTCGTCGTCGGCAACGGCTGGCACGCCGACGGGACCGCCGACGACGAGCCCTCACTGGGCTCGATGCTCTATGTGACCGAGGTTCCGGAGATCGGCAGCGGAGGTGACACCCTCTTCGCCAACATGCACCTCGCCTACGACATGCTGTCCCCGGCGATGAAGACGTTCCTGGACGGGCTGACCGCCGTGCACGACGGTGCCCGCCCCTGGCTCACGCTGGGGCAGCTGCCCCCGGCGGAGTACGACGTGCCGCGCAACGAGCACCCGGTCGTGGTGCGCCACCCCGACACCGGCCGCAAGATCCTGTTCGTGAACGGGCCCTACACCTCGCACATCCCACAGCTGGCCGCGGGCGAGAGCAAGGCCGTCCTGGAAATGCTGTACGACCACGTCGCCCGTACGAACCTGCTGCACTGCCGGGTGCGCTGGGAGGCCAACACCCTGGTGTTCTGGGACAACCGCTGTGTCCAGCACCATGCCACCTGGGACTACTTCCCGTACTCCCGCTACGGGCAGCGCGTCGCGATCGACGGGACCCGGCCCCGGGCATGAGCCGGCCCCGGGCCTGATCACCGTCATGACCGCGGGCGCGACGGCCGGACCCGGCCCCGGACCGCCGGGGCGGGCCCGTCCGTCCGCGGCCCTGTCCCTGTCGGGGTGTCAGGGGCGCAGGTAGCGGGTCAGCTGCTCCAGCAGGCGCGCGGCGTCCTGGAGGTTGCGGGCGGTGTCGGAGAAATCCACGGCGAGCAGTTCCCCGGCCCCGTCGTCTTCCTGCCCGTCGGCCCCGGCGACGGGAGCGGGGATCCTCGTCCCGCGGTAGCCCACCGGCTCCCCGTCCGCGCTCTGGCGGTACCCGACGAAGTCGCTGACGCCGTCGGCCGCGGCCTCGGCGCCCCCGTCGAAGAAGCGCACCTCAAGCAGCTGGGTCTCGTCCGCGCCGTGATTGTCGGTGATCCGCAGGCGGTAGTGCCGATGCGCCTCGGGACGGGCGAGCGTGAACTCCCTGCACTGGTAGCGCCCTTGGAAGACCTCACCCGCTCGGGAGTCCAGCCGCGTCCAGGACCGGCCGTCGGAGGAACCCTCCAGCACCCAGTCCGCCGGGTCGCGTTCGGGGACGTCGTTGGCGGAGGTCAGGCTGTAGGCACTCACCGCGACCGGCAGGTCGAAGGTGAAGCTCAGCTCGGGGTCCTGCTCGTGAGCGAGCCACTTGCCGCCCGACTTCACCAGGTTCCGGGCGACCTCGCCGAAGTCCGTGAACTCGTCGCTGGCCCACACCTGCGTGACCAGTTCGGTGACATCGCGCCGCTCGCCCGGTGCCGTGGGCCGTCCCGCGACGACCGGGACGAGCAGAGAGAGCGAGCTGGCCGCGCCGGCGCGGTCGCTCCACGTCACGCGGTCCACGGGGGCGGAGCCGTCGTCGAGCAGCAGCCGCAGCCGGCCGGCCGGGCTCCACACCCCGTCGTGCTCCTCCTCGGTGGTGAAGTGCTGTGGGACGACACCGGCGCCGCGCCCTCCCTGGGGCAGCGGGCCGGTGAGGGTGCCGCGCAGTTCACCGAGGGAGCCGTCGGCGTCCCTGAAGTGGCCGTGGAAGCCTGACAGATCCGTGCGGAACGCCACGGAGGACTCCGCTCCCGTGGTTCCGCGCCACGCGAGCCGGGTGACGGGTTCCCGCTCGCCCGCCGGGTCGTGGGTCTCGCTCCGGTCGAGCTGGAGGCGCAGATCCGCGCCCGGCTGCCAGGCGGAGGCTCCCAGGCGGCGCCGCTCGGTGGCGAAGACCCATCCGGATCGTTCACCGGCCGCGTGCCCGGACGTGCGCAGTGCCCGGCCGTCGTGTCCGACGGAGTCCAACGTGAGGGCCCGCAGCCGTATCACGCCGTCGCCCTCCTTCCCGTCCCCGTCGGCGGCGTTGCGTACCTCCAGGACGTTGGCGCCCGGCCGAAGCGCCGTGCCGGGCACGGTCAGCACGAACTCCCTTACGGTGTCGGGCCCTTCGGCGCCGGGCAGCAGGAAGTTCTTGGCCACCGGCTCCCCGTTCACCTCAGCATCGAGGGGCGCGGCGACGCCGAGCACCGACAGCCGCAGCTCGGTCTCGGCGGTCTCCTCCCCGCCCGGCACCATGAAGTCCACGCTGAGGCGACCGCCGGACGCCACCACCACATAGGCAGGGGCGACCGCACAGCGGTGCTGGCGCACGACGGCGTTCGACAGCCTGGCGGGTCGGGTGGCGAAATCGGCGAAGACAGGATCCATTGCGTTTCCTCACGAGCGTCCACTGCACCGCACACGGTCGGGCGACCGGGCAGTGCTCCATGTCGCCTCGGACACTAACTGCCGCCACTGACAACGCGCCCTGCCCACAGGGCAGTTGGGGGCCGCCAGACCGTTCACGGACGCCATCGGCGAGCGAGCTAGGAGGCCGCCTTGAGGGCCGCTTCGACCTTGGTGACCTGTCGGGAGATCAGTTCGTCCGCCAGCACCGGCATGAACTCCTCCTTCTTGTCCTTGGGCAGTGTGGCGCCGAACCCGCCTCCGGCGCTGAAGAAGCACAGGACATCGGCTGTGCGCACGATCTCGTACACCGTGTGGTGCTCGATCCCGTCCCGTGTGTGGACCATGGTCGCTCTCAGCGCCTCGTCGCCCGAAGCCGTGCCGTCTTCCACGGTGAGTTTCGCCTTCACGGGCCCGCCTCCGGTCTCGGCCCGGAAGGTCACGGACGGGCACTTCCGGAGGGATGCCTCGACCGAGGCGAACACGCGCTCGGCCTGGCCGGCCGGATAGGTGGTCAGCTTGACGCCGCGGGTCACCGCGCCGCCGTCGCGGTCACCCAGATTCAGCACGGTGTACCCGACTGCGCCCTCGCCCCACCCGCGGCGGAGCAGGGTGATCGCGGGCACGCAGGACTCCGGAGTGGCATCGGTCCCGCTGCCCGTCATGTCCTTCGGTGTCTCCTCCCCCAATCCGTGCAGGTACTCGGTGGCTTCGGACTTGCTCAGCCTCGCCGCTTCCAGCTGGTGCTGGGAGAGCGGGCGCGCCTCGGCCGGGGCGGAGGTCTTCGGCTCTTCGGCCCCCTGCGCCGAACAACCGCTCGCCGCCAGGACGCCGAGGAGCATGGCGACGGCCACGGCGTCACGTCTTCGCCGAACGCCGTCACGTCTTCGCCGATCGGAGCCGCCCCGCAGCCGATGTGTACGCGTTCGAGGAAACATCCCCAGCCCTCCGCAGATGAAGCAGTCGGCTTGAGATCTTAGGTGAACCGACTCCGGCGTCCGCGCAGCGTCAACTGGCTTGTCTACAGGGCGAGTACGGCTGTCGTGCCGTCCGCTCTGGGGTCCGTTGCCGCGTCGAGGTCTTCGTCGCGCAGGCGGGCCGTCTGGACGTGGCCCGCCTCGTCGTGCGGGCCCGCTGTCACGGACACATCCAGGCCGAGGCGGTGTGCGGTGGCGGTCAGCTGGTCGGTGTCCGGGGTGCCGGGTTCCAGGACGAGGGTGGGGTGCGGGCGGTTCAGGTCGCGGGAGCCGATGACCCAGCGGGGGCGGGCCAGTACGGCGTCCGGGGCCGGGGCGTCGAGCAGGTCCTCGGCGACCTGGGACAGGATCCATGCCTGGGCCCGGCCGCCCTGGCAGCCGAGGGCCACCACGCGTCCCGGGGCGGTGGCGAGTGCCGGGCACAGGGTGTGCGGAGGCCGGGCCCCGGGCCGCAGGGCCCCGGGGTGCGCCGGGTCGAGGCTGAACGCCGAGCCGCGGTTGTGGAGCACGATGCCGGTGGCCGGGTCGGCGATGCCGGATCCGAAGCTCTGGAACACGCTCTGGATCAGGGACACGGCGTTGCCCTCGTCGTCGACGGCGGTGACGGCGACCGTGTCTCCGGCCGGTCTGGGGCCGGCGGGCAGCGCCGTGACGTCCCGCTCCGCGCGCAGCAGCAGACCGTCGAGGTCCACCGTTCCCGAGCGGGGGTCGCCGAGCAGCGCGTCCCGGCTCAGTTCCGCCCGCCGGGCCGCCGTCAACGGGTCCGTCCCGTGTCCCAGTACGGCGAGGAGGGAAGCTCCCTGGCTCGGCGGCGGAGCCACCCACCACGTGACGCCGTTCGCGGTCGCGCTCAGCGGGGCGGTGTTCTCGGCCCGGTGGCCGGCGAAGTCCGTCGCGTCGAGGAGGCTGCCGCGTTCGCGCAGGCCGGCCACGAGGCGCCGGGCGGTCGGCCCGGTGTAGAAGTGCCGCCAGTCGTCGGAGAGTTCGCGCAGGGTCGCGGCGAGCGCCGGCTGGAGCAGGGTGGCTCCGACGGGCAGCGGGTCACCCGTCTTGTCCAGCAGCAGCGCCGAAAGGCCCGCGTCGGCCCGTACGACATCGAGGCGGTTGCGGATCGCCCGGGCCAGGCCCTCGCTGACCGGGACGCCGTCGTCGGCCAGGGCGACGGCCGGTGCGAGGCTCCGGGCGAGGGGCAGCCGTGCGCCGAGACGGGCGAGTTCCGCCCAGCCGGCGACCACTCCGGGGACCGTCACCGTGAGCGGGCCGCCGGGCGGCATCCGGTCCCCCGCCGCCCGCAGCCGTGCCGGGTCGGTGGCCGCCGCCGCGGCTCCGGCCGAGAGCACCGAGCGGACCGTGCCGCGTACGCCGTCGCGCACCAGGGCGACGAGGTCGCCGCCGATGGAGCACTGGTGCGGGTACGCCACCGTGAGTGCCGCCGCGGCGGCGAGCGCGGCATCGATCAGCCCGCCGCCCTCGGCGGTCACCTGGCGGGCCGCCTCGACGGCGGCGGGATGGGGCGCGGCGATCGCGATCGTGGCCACGGTCAGTCCCGGGTGGTGAGGATGGCGCGGGCGAAGGAACCGTCGGCGCCGACCAGCTTCGTGGGCAGGCAGGTCAGGTCGTAGGTGCCGCCGGGCACCTGGTCGAGGTCCGCGTTCTCCAGGATGAGGACACCGGCGCCCAGCAGGGAGTGGTGGACGTCCCAGGTGTCGGTGCGGTGGTGGCTCTCGATGGTCAGGTAGTCGATGCCGATGAGTTCGACGTCGTGCCCGATCAGCCAGTCGGCCGCCTTCGGGGACAGGCCCACCCACTGCGGGGCCCGCTCGGTCTCCTTGAGGGGGCCCGCGGAGTTGGAGGTCTTGAGGAGGATCCGGGTGTGCCCGGCCGCCCCGCCCTCCTCCAGGTGGTGCGGTTCGACGTCACCCTCGACATGGGTGAGGTCGATGACGAGAGCGGGTCCGACCAGCGAGTACAGGGACACCTCGTCGATGGGGGTGGCGCCGTCGCGGAAGTGGGCGGGGGCGTCCACGTGGGTGCCGGTGTGGGCGCCGAGCCGCCAGCGCGTGACGTTGGAGGCGTCGCCGTGGGAGAGGGACTCGACGACCTCGACCTCGGGCTTGCGTCCCCAGTGCAGCATCTCGGGGTGGATGGGCAGGGTGATGTCGTAGATCTTCACGCGGTGGCTCCTGGGTGCGGGACGGGGGCGGGGCCGTGGGTCGGGCCGGGGCGGTGGGCCGGGTCGGGCCACGGTTCGCCCACAGCGGCCGACACGGCCCGCGCGGTGGTGAGCAGGCAGCGGTCGAACTCCTCGCCGCCGTGCTTCGCGTCGGCGTCGCCCACGTCACGGCCCCAGACGCCGGTCTCGCTGACCTGGTCCATCCGGTAGTCCCAGAAGGAGTCCACGTCGATGTGCGAGGTGGCCTTGTCCATGTGCACGAGTTCGGGGTGGAGGTGGAGCATGACGGAGGTCTCGAAGAAGTTGGCGTGCATCAGCGCCCGGCCGTACCGGACGTGCCCGTTCACCTCGGGTCCGGGGTACATCGTCACGTACCCCAGGGCTCGTACCCGGGCGTCGCGGTGGCGCACGCGCAGTTTCTCGGCGGACACGTCGAGCGCGCCGTTGTTCCAGATGTGTCCGTTGAGCAGGATGAACTGCCGTACTCCGGACGCGTACAGGGAGTCGATGACGTCCTCGACGACGGCGATCATCGTCTCGGGGCGGAGCGCGACCGTGCCGCCGAAGTCGCCGTGGGAGGCGGAGACGCCGAAGCTGAGCGGGGGCACGACCGGGACACCGGTGAGCGCCGAGACGCCGTCGGCGACGGCACGGCAGATGAGGGTGTCGACGGCCAACGGCAGGTGCGGGCCGTGCTGTTCGGTGGCGCCGACGGGGATGATCACGGCGTTCCGCGCGGCGGCGGTGGTCTCCGCCTGTTGCCAGGTCAGCTCCTCCCAGCGCACGGGGGCTCCGGAGCCGCCGAGTTCGGCGGCGAGCGCGGGTACGTCCAGGCCGGTGGGGACGGGCTGTGTGTCGGGTCCTGGGACGGCTGGTGTCATGGTGCTTCCCTCTTCTTCGCGCTTTTCGCGGCCTCGCGGCCGGATGTGTGCGGGTGTGCCGCACGGCCGGTGGTCACCAGGCGCGCCGGCTCTTGTCGGGCAGCAAATCGAGGGCCCGTACCGGGACGACCTCGTTCTCCTCGACCGTGGTGATCCAGACCGTCGCGTCCGGGCTGTAGTCGCTGATCAGTTCCCGGCACACACCGCACGGCGCGATCACCCGGAACCGTCCGGCGGGCTTGATCTGGACGGAGACGACGGAGGTGACCTCCAGCGGCCGGTCGCCGGGGTACGCCCCGCGGGCCGCCCCCAGCGCGACGCCCTCGGCGCACAGGGAGCTGCGCCGGCAGGAGCCTTCGAGATGGACCCCGGTGTGCACGGCTCCGTCGGCCGTGCGTACGGCGGACGCCACCTCGTGCCGACCGTCGCGCCAGACCCGGGCCAGCAACTCCTGTGCCTGCGTGAGGAGTTCGGCGTCGGCGTCGCTCATGGACGCGGGTACGGTGACGCGGGCGACGCCGGTGGACGCCGTACCGGCGGGCGCGGCACTCACGCGGTGATCCCGAGCAGCCGGGCCATGTTGCCGCCCTCGACGAGCGCGCGGTCCTTGTCGTCCGGTATCGCCTTCGCGATCTTCATACGCTCCAGGTCGAAGTCGGAGCCGGGCCACTCGCTGCCCAGGAGGATCTTTTCAGGACCCAGCCGGGCGTACGCGCGCTTCACATCGCTCATCAGCGTCGCCGAGGTCTCCAGGTACACGTGCGGCTGGCGCTCGGCGACGATGATCGCCTCGGGGACGTTCCACACGGCGCCCATGTGGGCGATGATCGTGGGCACGCCGGGGTGGTCGCGGGCGATCTCCTCGATGGCCAGCGGGGCGCAGAAGGAGTCGTCCAGGGCGTTGACGAGGACCATGAGTCCGCGCCGGGCGCAGGCATCGAACAGCGGGTCGAGCAGGCCGTGGTCGGCGACGTGGTAGCCGTGCAGGCTGGGGTGGAGCTTGAGGCCCACCAGACCGGCGTCGGCCATGCGGTCGATCTCCTCGATGGCGTCGTCGGCCTGCGGGAGGACCTGACCGAAGCCGAAGAAGCGGTCGGGGTGGGCGGCGACCAGCGAGCTGATGAAGTCGTTCTCGATGCGCTGGGCGAGCGAGCAGACCATCGCCATGTCGACGCCGGCGGCGTCCATCCGGTCCAGGATGCGCCGCGGCTCGAACGGGGTGTACGGCGGCGGCGCTTCCCCCTTGCGGACGCCGGTGAGGTAGTCCGAGCGTCCCCGGACGTCCTGGGTGGTGTTGTACGCGTCGATGATCACGCGGGATCAGCCTTTCTGAACTGTGCTGGTGCTGGTGCTGGAGCCGGTGCCGGACACCAGAGGCAGGTGGCAGCGCACGGTGCGGCCGGGTGCGACGGTCCGCAGTTCCGGCATGCGGGTACGGCACATGTCCTCGGCGAAGGGGCAGCGGGTCTGGAACAGGCAGCCCTGCGGCGGGTTCGCGGGATCGGGCAGTTCGCCCTCCAGGACCCGTCGTTCGCGGCGTCCGCCGGGGCGCAGGGACGGCACCGAGGACAGCAGCGCCTCGGAGTAGGGGTGGGCGGGGCCGGCGAAGAAGTCGTCCCGGGACGCGACCTCGATGATCTGGCCCAGGTACATGACGGCCACGCGGTCGGCGATGTGCCGTACGACGCCCAGGTCGTGGGAGATGAACAGCATGGTCAGGCCGCGCTCGCGGACCATGTCCGACAGCAGGTTCAGCACCTGTGCCTGGATGGAGACGTCCAGTGCGGACACGGCCTCGTCCGCGACGACGAACTTCGGCGAGGAGGCCAGCGCCCGGGCGATGCCGATGCGCTGGCGCTGGCCGCCGGAGAACTCGTGCGGCTTGCGCCGGCCGGCCTCGGCGCCGAGTCCCACCCGGTCCAGCAACTCCCCCACGACGGGGCCGGCTTCGGCCCGGCTCGCGCCGCGCGCCCGCCGCAGCGGTTCGGCGACGATGTCGGCGATCCTGCGCCGGGGGTTGAGCGAGCCGAACGGGTCCTGGAACACCATCTGCAGGTCGGCCCGGGTGCGCCGCAGTCGCGTACCCCTGAGCCGGGTGATGTTCAGGCCGAGGAAGTCGATGGTGCCGGACGCCGGCTCGATCACCCGCAGCAGGGCGCGGCCCAGGGTGGACTTGCCGCAGCCCGACTCACCGACCAGGCCGAGCGTCTCGCCCTCCAGGATCTCCAGGTCGACGTCACGCAGTGCGCGCACCTTGCCGCCCGACCGGCCGCGGTACTCGACCCGCAGCTTCTCGGCCCGGATGAGCGGGGTCCCGGGCGGTGCCGGGGGTACCGGGTCGGAGACCGCGTCGGCCGAGGTCGGCGGTGTGGCCGGTGGTGAGGTCATGAGCGCCTCTTCTCGTTGCGTACCAGGTCCGCCGGATGCGCCGCTCCCACGGGATTCAACCCGTTCACTGGGTCCACCGTGTCCACCGGGCGGGCCACGTTCCCTGCCGCCGCCGTCGCCGTCGGCTGCGGGTCCGGTCCGGCATCGCGCGCCGTGCGGCGTACGGGTCCGGTCAGGACGCAGGCGTCGAGGTGGCCGGGCCCGCCGTGCCGGTGGCGCAGTTCGGGCTGCTCCGCGCACGCTTCGTGGGCGTGGGCGCACCGCGCGGCGAACGCGCATCCCGCAGGGCGGTCCACGCCGGTGAGCGGGCTGCCGGGAATGGCGGGCAGCCGGCCGGCGACCGGACCGTCGATCGGCGGCACCGAGCCCAACAGGCCGATGGTGTAGGGGTGCTGCGGATTGAACAGGACCTCGTCGCGTGAGCCCTGCTCGACGATGCGGCCGGCGTACATCACGGCCACGCGGTCGGCGACCTCGGCGACGACGCCCAGGTCGTGCGTGATCAGGAGGACGGCCGTGCCGTGGTCGGCACTGGCCTTCTGGAGCACGGAGAGGACCTGGGCCTGGATGGTCACGTCCAGTGCCGTGGTGGGTTCGTCGGCGATCAGGACGGCGGGGTCGTTGGCCAGACCCATGGCGATCATCACGCGCTGGCGCATGCCGCCCGACAACTGGTGCGGCAGGGCACGGGAGTTGGCGCGCGGGTTGGCGATGCCGACCTCGCCCAGCAGGTCCACGGCCCGGTCCATGGCCGTCGCGTACGGCATCCGGCGGTGGGCGCGCATCATCTCGGTGACCTGGGCGCCGACCCGGTGCAGCGGGTTGAGCGCGGCCAGGGCGTCCTGGAAGACGACGGCGATGTCCTTGCCCCGGATCGAGCGCAGTTCGCGCTCGGACGCCTCGGCGAGGTTCCGGCCGTCGAAGGCGACGTCGCCGCTGATGTGGGTGCGCGGGCCCCGGTTGAGTCCGACCAGGCTCATGGACAGCGCGGACTTGCCCGAGCCGGACTCGCCCACCAGGGCGAGGATCTCGCCCCGGTGGAGGGTCAGGTCCACGCCTGCGACGGCCGGGAGCCGGCCCGAGGGGACGTCGAACCCGACCCGCAGCCCGCGGACCTCCAGGACCACGGGCCGTTCCGCGGCCGGACTCTCCTGCCCGCGGACTCCGGCGGGCGCGGGCCCGTTCACGTTGTGCCGCTCACGGCCGTGGCCGCGGTGTGGATCAGGTCGGCCACCCGTCGCGGGTGCACGAGCGTCGTGTAGTGGCTGCCCGGTACGTGGTCGGTGACGGCCTCCATGCGGGCGGCCATGTCGCGCTGCGCGTCCGGGCGCAGGGTGCGGTCGTCGTCGGCGACCAGGTACCAGCTAGGCAGGGTGCGCCAGGCGGGCTTGCCGGTCGGCTGGGTGAAGATGAGGTTCTCCGCCTTGCGTCCCTCGGCCTCGACGACGGCACGCTGCGCGGGAGACAGGTCGGGGCCGATCTCGGCCCAGAACTCCTCGCTCGCCTCCGACTTCCACTCCCCGTTCGGGCCGCGCCGCATGTAGGCCGAGATCTCCGCGGGCTCGTACCGTTCGACGATGCCGTTGACGGTCTCGCCCTCGTCCGGTCCGAAGGCCGCGATGTAGACCAGGCCCCGGGCGGCCGGGTGGTGGCCGACGTTGGTGATGACCGCGCCGCCGTAGGAGTGGCCGACCAGCAGGACCGGTCCCGGCAGCTCCGCCACGGCGGCGGTGGTGTGCGCCACGTCCGCGTCGAGGGAGGTCAGGGGGTTGGTGACGGTGACCGTCCGGTGTCCCAGGGCGGCGAGCAGGGGCTCGACCTCCGACCAGGTGGTGGGGCGTCCGCCCGCTCCGTGGACCAGCACGATGTCCATGCGGCTCAGCCTTTCCGTATACGTGGATCGAGGATCATGTAGAGCACGTCCACCGCGTAGTTGACGAGGACGAAGAGCAGGGCGATGGCGAGCGCGGCTCCCTGGACGACGGGGTAGTCGCGCTGGAGCACGCCCTGGACCAGCAGCCGGCCCACCCCGCCGTAGGAGAAGACGGTCTCGGTGATCACGGACCCGCCGAGCAGGGACCCGAACTGCAGGCCGAGGACCGTGACGATGGGCAGCCATGAGTTGCGCAGGACATGGCGGCGGATCACCGCGGACTCGGCGAGCCCCTTCATCCGGGCGGTCCGGACGAAATCGTCGCCGAGGACGTCCAGGACGGAGGCGCGCACGATGCGGGTGATGTAGCCGGCCATGGACAGCGCCAGGGTGGTTGCGGGCAGGATCAGGTGCTGGATCCAGGGGCCGATCAGCTCGAAGCGGTTCTGCAGGATCGCGTCGAGGACCACGAAGTTGGTCGTGGGCCGGTAGTCGAGCGAACTGGGCAGCCGTCCCAGCACGGGCAGCCAGCGCAGCCACACGCCGAAGACGACGATGGCGATCACGCCGAGCGCGAACCACGGCAGGGAGAAGCTGACGGTCGCCACGGTCCTGGTCGTGGTGTCGATCCAGGTGCCCTTGCGCAGCGCGGCGATCACGCCGGTGACCACGCCCAGGAGCACGGCCACGGTCATCGCGGCGAGGGTCAGTTCGATGGTGCCGGGCAGGGCGTCGCCGAGCAGGCTCAGAACGCTGTTGGAGCCGAAGAACGACTCGCCGAAGCGCAGGTGCACCAGGTTGTCGAGGTAGGTGCCGTACTGGGTGAGCAGCGGCTGGTCGAGGCCGAGCGCCTCGCTGGCCCTGGCCTCGTTCTGCGCGATCTCGGCGGCCGTGAGGTTGGTTCCGCCGCCCGCGAGGGAGGCGGTGGGCGAGCCGGGCAGCAGGCGCATCGCGATGAACACCAGGGTCGCCAGGGCGAACAGGACGACCGGGATGCCCAGGAGCCTGCGGGCCATGGCCCGAAGGGTGTCGGCGCGCTCGGACCGGGGCCGGGCGGGGCGCCGCAGGCGCGGCAGCGGGACGGTGCTCATGCGGAGCCCTTCGGGTCGAGCGCGTCCCGCAGGTCGTCGCCCACGAAGTTGCAGGCCACGACGAACAGCAGGGTCAGGGCCGCCGGCAGCACCACCAGGCGGGGCGCGGAGTACAGGAATTCCTGTCCGGCCTGGACCATGTAGCCCCAGTCGGGGGTGGGCGGCTGGATGCCGAGGCCGAGGTAGGACAGGCCGGCGGCGAAGCCCGCCGCGACCGACAGGGTCATGACGACCTGGGCCACCAGCGGCCCGGCGATGTTGGGCAGGATCTCCTGCGCCAGGATGCGCGGGGTGCGGGTGCCTCCCAGGCGGGCGGCGACGACGTAGTCCCGGGCCGTCTCCCTGGCCGCGAGGGCCCGGGCCAGCCGTGCAAGACCGGGCGCGAGGGACACGCCGACGCCGATGACGAGGCTGGTGGTGCCCGGTCCGGCCGCGGCGACCAGCAGGATGACCAGGAGGATCGACGGGAACGCCAGGGCCAGGTCGACGGCGCGCATCAGCACCTGTTCGACGACGCCGCCCGCGTATCCGGCGAGCAGGCCGATGCCGGTGCCGAGCACGGCGGCCAGCGCCGTGGACGCGAACGCCACGAACAGCAGCGGCCTCGCCCCGTGCACCAGCCGGGCCAGTTCGTCCCGGCCCAGGTCGTCCGTGCCGAGGAGATGGCCGGGCGAGCCGAAGGGCAGCATCGCCGAAGAGGTCTGCCGGACCGGGTCGGCGGAGATCAGCAGCGGCCCGACGAGCGCGACGAGGACGATGGCGACCAGGAACACCCAGGACACCAGCGCGGGCCAGGAGGTGCCGATCCCGCGCTGCCGCAGCCTCGCCAGCCGGCCCGGACCGGCGGGGGCCGCCGTGGTGCCGCCGCCCGGGCCCGTGACGGCCCCCGCGTGGGCCCCCGCGTGGTCAGACACTGGCTTTCTCCATGAAGCAGCGGTGGTTTCCGAGGGCCGCGGTGTTGATGCCCTTCACCTTGGCTCCGCTGACGACCAGGTTGGTGGAGCAGGCCAGCATGGCGATCACCATGTACTCCTCCGCCCAGCGCCGCTGGATCTTCGAGTAGGCGGCGGTGCGCTTCTTGCCGACGGGGAGGTTCTTGGCCGTCAGCAGGTCCTCGGCCAGCGTGTCGACGCCGTCCAGCGTGTCCAGGCCGGTGATGGTGCTGCCGTAGAGACCGGCGGGGTTGGCCATGGCGCCGACCATGTTGTTCGGGTCGGGGACGTAGGAGTTGCGTTCCCAGATCATCAGGTCGTGGTGGTCGTCCTTGCCGTCGCTGAGGCGGCTGAAGTACGAGGCGGGGTCGACGGAGGTGGTCCTCACCTTGAAGCCGGCGTCCTCCAGGTTCTGCTTGACGATCTGCGCGGCCTTGGGGTGCCAGGAGTCGCTGGCCGCCATCAGCCCCAGTTCGCGGCCGACCGCTCCGGCCTCCTTGAGGAGTTTCTTCGCCTGAGTGAGGTTCTTGGTGCTGAGGTCGGCGAGGCCGGCGTCGTAACCGTCCTGGGCGGGCGGGACCGCGTAGCCGTCGGGCTCGCTGGCGACGCCGAAGAAGGCCTGCTGGACGATCGCCTTGCGGTCGATGGCCAGGTTGATGGCCTTGCGCACCTTCAGCTCGGGGATCCGCCGGGCGTCGATCATCAGGATCGCGTCGAAGCCCTCCTTGGTGTCGTGGACGGTGACCGACGGGTCCGACTTCAGCTGCGCGACGGCCGAGTAGGGCGTGAACTGGGTCGCGGACACGTCCCCGCTGAGCAGGGAGCTGACGATCGCCGAGGGGTCCTGCACCTGGCGCAGCACCAGACGGTCGATCGGCGGCCGGCCGAGCCGGAAGTCGTCGAACGCCTCAAGGGTGATGGACTGACCGGAGGTGGCCGAGGCGAACTTGAAGGGCCCGGTGCCGACGAGATGCTTGCCTATGGCGTCCCCGTACTTGTCGAGGGCGGCCTTGGAGATGATGCGGCCGCCGATGTCGGAGAGCTGGGCGAGGACGGTCCGGTCGGGCGCCTTGAGCACCAGCTTGACCGTGAGGTCGTCCTCGGCGGTCAGTGAGGCCACGTTGTTGCCGAGGGAGGCGAGCGGTCTGGACGCACCCTTCGGCAGGGTCTTGTTCTCGGGGTCGAACTGCCGGTTCAGGGTGGCCAGGACATCGGCCGAGGACAGCGTCGTACCGTCGTGGAACTTCACGCCGTCCCGGAGGGTGAAGGTGTACGTGAGCCGGTCGTCGGAGATCTTCCAGCTCTTGGCCAGGTCCGGCGTGGGTTCGTTGGACTCGAAGGAGATGAAGGTGAGACCGCGGCAGACGCAGTCCACCGCCATCCAGTCGCCCAGCGTCGTGTAGAAGGCGGGGTCGTTGACCGCGCTGGTGGAGTCGATCGCGAGGGTGAGGGTGCCGCCCTTGCCGGATCCGCCGCCGGACTCCCCGGACCCGTCGTCGGCCACCCCGCAGGCGGCGAGCAGCGGGGTCAGCCCGAAGCCCACTCCGACCCCGAGGACACTGGCGCCGCGCAGCACGGTCCGGCGGGCGACCTGCGGTTCGGCCGGGCGGGGTGCGGGCGTTCCCTGCGACTGATCCGGCATGAGGGCCTCCTTGGGGCGCCGTTCCTCTGAGAAATCCGAAGACTGTTGAGACTCTGAAAACTCTGGGGGAATGGATCTAATCTCGTACCGATTGGATCCAAAATCATCGTGTCCGGCTCGCGAGTCCGCGCCGTGTCCCGTGTGTTACGAGCACATGAAACCGGGATCTTGGGTGTTATCTGCCTATATCTCTTGATAGGCAGGTTCCAAGACAGGGTGTTCCCTGACCTGCTGTCAGGTCCCGCAGCAGTGGTCTGCGCCGGCCGACGGGTCGGGGATGTCCATGGCCGGGTTGCGGTCGAAGAAACCGTCGGGTTCGAAGACCAGCCGCACCCGGTCGACCGGCATGACGGGCCACTGCTCGGGCCGGGGGAAGTGATGGCTGCCCACGACCGGCCACAGCACCAGCTCGGCCCCGTCCAGCGAACGGTCCTTGCGCTGCCACACCTGTACGCCGTCCTCGCCGGGCTCCGCCTGGTTCGGGTACTGCCCGCCGACGTAGCTCTCGGCCGGGTCGGAGACCGTCGCCCACAGATGCTGGTGCACGAAGGGCGCCCGGCGGGCCATCACCGACTCGGGCCGCGCGAAGGGCCGGGTGGTGTTCGGCAGCAGCAGCCGGTACGCGGTCGGGTCCCCGTAGCGGTTCTGCCTCTCCGCGCTCTCCACCCGCCAGTGCCGGGACGTCGCCGGGTTGGTCCGGCGGGCGGCCTGCGACTCCGACAGCAGCGGGGTGCGGACCATACGGACCGCGTTGCCGTACGGGTCGTGCCGCGGGTCGTCCTCCGCCTGGGCGTTCTCCTCCACCAGACGGTTGAGCGGGCCGTCCACCGCGGCGTCCAGACGCAGCCCGAAGTAATGCTGGTGCGTGGGCGTCTGGACGTTGGGCGAGACCACCCGGCCGTGCCGCACCTCCTCACCCTCCTCGATGCCGGAGGCCGACAGCATGCCGGTCAGCTTGATCTCCAGCTCGATCCGGCCGTCCTGGTAGAGCGACCAGTAGAAGCCGTAGTCGTAGTTGGCCACCGTCTGGAAACTGGAGATGATCAGCCGCCGGGAACGGCGCACCTCGCTCACCCCGCGGCGCAGGTCGTTGTGCTTCCAGAGGATGCCGTCGTCCTCCTCGTGCATGCAGATCGCCTGCTCGATCTCCTCGGCGGCTCCGTTGCCCCCGAGGTAGGCCGCGTCGAAGTAGTGGATGACACCCAGGCAGTCGCAGCCCAGCGCGAGCGAGTTGGTCAGCGGGCCGGCGCCGTACTCGCCCCAGTCGAAGAAGTTCTTGCGGAACTGCGTGCTGCTCGGGTCGAGGTAGGGCACGTACATCTCGTTGCAGGCGGCCCGCTTGAGGACCGAGCGGCCCAGGAAGCCGAGGTCGTACAGGACCAGGCCCTCGCGATGGGTGAAGCCGACGCGGAACTCCCAGCCCTGCCAGCTGACCCGGTGTCCCTCGACGGTGAAGCTGGGCCCCTCGGGCTGCACCACCTCCAGCGGCTTCAGCCCCGCGCGGTCCGGGCCGAATCCGCCGGACGCCAGCGGCCCCGGTTCCCCGGAGACCGGCACGACGCCGTGGTCCTCGACCTCCAGCACCTCCATGGTCGCCATGTCGATGATCGGGATGACGCCCTGCACGGGGCGCACATAGGCGTTGTCGTCCTCCTGGACGCGGTGCCAGACCGAACCCCAGGTGATCCGGCGGTCCTTGTACTTCTCCGGCACGAAGCCGCCGATGGACTCCGCGTCGATCACCGTCAGCGACACGTCGTGGATGCCCCGCTTGGCCAGCGCCTCGCGGAACAGCGGGTTCGCCCGGCAGGCCTGGGCCGCCGCGCGCGCCTCCGTCGAGGTGATGCCGGGCCGCCGGATGTCCACCGGCCGCCACTCCAGACAGCGCGGCTCCGCGCCGAGCTGCACGTCGATCTCCCAGGCGCCGGGCAGATCGTGGTCCATCGCCACCAGGCCCACCCGCACCTCGCTCGCGGGCTGCCGGCCGGTCAGCACCTCGCGGGCGAAGGTCTCGTCCAGGACCGCGCCCCAGAACCTGGTCCGCTCACCGAGCCTGCCGTCGGCGCGCGCCACAGCGACGGCCGCGTCGATCTCCGCGGGAGACAGAGGGTCGAGGGGATGGGTCCGCGCACGCCGGGCATGGACACGGGTACTGACGCTTCCGGGGCCGGCGGTGCTTCCGTGGCCGCCGGCATTTCCGGGTGGGTTGTGCATGGTGTGCTCCGCTCATCTGCACGGATCGCAGGACGTGGATCCTGCGACCTTTAGAATGGATACATAAAGCTGTGAGGGACGGTCACCGCCGGCCCGCGCCGTTGCCTTCGCCCTCCCGACCAGACGGAGACCCCATGGACACCGCCCCGCTCCCCGACGCGGACCCGCCCGCAGGCAAGGGCAAGGCGCTCGTCGACGACACCGCGGCCGCGATCCGCGCGCGGATCCTCTCCGGCGAGATCCCCATCGGGGCGCAGCTGCGCCAGGTCGAACTCGCCGAGCTGCTGGGCGTGAGCCGTACTCCCGTACGGGAGGCGCTGCGTCAGCTGCAGGCGGGCGGGCTCATCGAGGTGCTGCCCAACCGTGGTGCCGTGGTCCGTGTCCCCGCGCCCTGGGAGGTCCGCGAGGCCTATGAGATCCGCGCCGAACTCGAAGGGCTCGCCTGCGTCCGGGCGGTCCGCGCGGTCACCCCGGAGGTGCTGCGGGAACTGCGCGCGGCCAATGAGACGGTGCGTGCCGTGAGCGGCGGTCGGGCGGCGGGTGAGGGCTCCCCGCCCCCGCCCTCCACGGGCGCCACGCCCGCGCCGAACTCCTCGCCCTCCACCTCCGCGAACGACTGCTTCCACACACTGATCCACACCGTCGCCGGCAACAGGCGTCTCGCCCGGGCCATCAAGGACGTCAACGAGGCGTTCCCCCGTAACGTCTCCGCCCTCGTCCTCCAGGACAACCCCCGTCATCGCGAGGACAACCTCCGCGAACACGAGCGGATCGTGGAGGCGCTCGCCGCCGAGGACGCGGAGCGGGCGCGCAGTGAGATGAAGGCCCATGTGATCAGCGCGGGCGAGCAGTTGGCGCGCTGGTACGAGCAGCGGTCGGCCACGGTCTTCCGCGGCTGAGCGCTCAGCGACCGCTGCTCGGTCGGCCGTTGCTCGGTCAGTCCTTGCTCGGTCAGCCGTTGCTGATCGGTGGGCCGCGCGGGTGCCGGGGGTCATGGCGCGGCTCCCGGTCCGGGGCGGTCGGTGATGCCCATCGCGGCCGGGGACAGGAAATCCAGGTCAGGCCGCTCCTTGCCCTCCGCCAGATCCGCGAGCGCGGCGCCCAGCGCGGGCCCGAACTTGAAGCCGTGTCCGGAGCAGGCCGCCGCCACGAACACCCGCTCCTCGCCCGGCAGTCGGCCGACGGCGAAGCGGTTGTTCGGTGCCATGGTGTAACGGCAGGTGATCGTCTCCTCCACCGGTCCGTCCGCCGCCGGCAGGAACCGCGAGGCCAGTCCGAGGAGCCGGTCCCGCTCGGCCTCGGTGACCGGTCCGGCGGGCACCGAGGGGTCCTCCGGCGGGCCGTGGTCCAGGCCGATCTTGACACCGGCTCCGCCGAAGGCCGGGATGCCGTACAGCAGCCCGACATCTGGTACGTCGACGGAGAACGCGCCCAGCAGCGGCGGCTCCAGCAGGTGGCGTCGTGAGGAGCCGAGGTGCAGGTTCACGATCCGCACCACGCTCAGCGGCTGGGCGAAAGCGGGGAGCAGTTCGCCGGTCCAGGGGCCCGCGCAGACGACCAGCCGGTCCGCGTGCAGGACGCCCTGCTCGGTGTCGACGCGTACGCCCTCGCCGTCCCGGTGCCAGCCGAGGACGGTGCGGCCGTCACGCCGGTCCACGCCGTGCGCGCGGCCGAGTGCCGCAAGTGCGGTGAGCGAGGCCTGGGCGTCGATGACACCGGCGGCCGGGTCGTGCACCGCGGCGAAGCCCTCGCACAGCCGCAGGCCGGGGAAGAGTTCGGCGGCGCGGGTGTGGTCGACGTTCTCGCAGCCGGGGCCGCGCAGGGTGCCGGGGGCGTCGACAGCCCTGGCGTACAGGCCGCCCGTGGTGGTCACCAGCCGCTGCCCGGCGGCGAGTTCGAGTTCGTCCCAGGCCCGGTAGGCGGTGTCGACCAGGCCGTCCCAGACCTCGGCTGGGTACGCCCGCCGGATCATCCGCGTCCGGCCGTGCGAGGAGCCCTCGGTGTGTCCCGCGGGGAACCGGTCGAGGTGGATCACGCTCGCTCCGCGTGCAGCCAACTGCCAGGCGGCGGACGAGCCGTGGATGCCGGCCCCGATGACGATGACGTCGGCTCGGTCGCGGACGGTGGCCGCCGGCCGGGCGGGGCCGGGCCGGTCGACGCCCGCCGGACCGGCCGCGGGCTCGGCTGCCGCCGATGCGGGCGCGAGCTCGACGGCTGCGGTCGATGCGGGCGCAGACTCGACGCCAGCCGCCGAGCCACCCGCAGACTCGACGTCAGCCGCCGAACCGCCCACAGGCTCGGCTGCCGCCGATGCGGGCGCAGACTCGACAGCTGCGGCCGATGCGTGCGCGGACTCGACAGCTGCGGCCGATGCGTGCGCGGGCTCGACGGCTGCCGCCGATGCGGGCGCAGGCCCGACGGCCGTCGTCGGCGCGTCGGTGACATCGGTGGCTTCCGTGGCACCGGCGCGTGCCGTGGCTTCCGTGGCACCGGCGCGTGCCGTGGCTTCCGTGGCTCCGGCGCGTGCCGTGGCCCCCGCGGCTCCGGCGCGTGCCGAGCCACAGGCAGCCGTCCCGGCGCCCCCGCGTCGCCGTTCCCGTGCGGTCAGCGCAGCCACCAGCGCGTCCACGTCGTCCTCGCTGTTGTAGACGTGCAGGGAGGCTCGTGCGACCCGTTCCAGACCGCGCCTGCCCAGGTCCCACTGGCCGTGGGAGGCGGGCACGGTCGTCAGTCTGAAACCGGTGGCCCGCAGGTCCCGTACGGTCCGGCGGGGATCCTCGTCCTCACGCAGGAACGTCACGATGCCCGAGGCCGCCGCCGACGGGTCGGTCCGCCGGATGCCCGGTACGTCCGACAGCCCGGCCCGCAACCGTTCCGCCAGCACCGTCACATGGTCACGGATGCGGGCGACGCCGAGGCCGAGCGCCTCGTCCAGGGCCGTGCCCAGGCCCAGTCGCAGGGCGTGGGAGGACTCCCAGGTCTCGTACCGCCGCGCCCCCGGCACCACCTCGTACCCGTAGGCCGACGACCACTGGGCCCCCCGTACGTCCGGAGCGGCGGGCCGTGCTCGCTCCCGTAGCTCCCGGTCCACGTACAGCAGACCCGTGCCGCGCGGTCCGCGCAGGAACTTGCGGCCGGTGGCCACGACGATGCCGCAGCGCATCTCCTGGACGTCGACCGGGAGTTGGCCGAGTGACTGCGTCGCGTCCAGCAGCAGCGGCACCCCCGCGCGGGCGGCCAGCGCGCCGACGGCGGCGACCGGCTCCACCAGCCCGGAGGACGTGGGGACATGGGCGACGGTCACGAGCGCGGCCGGCTGACGCAGGGCCGTCTCCAGCGCGCCTAGGTCGACCTGCCCGCTCGCGTCGGCGGGCAGGACCTCCAGCACGATGCCGTGCGAGTCCCGCATCTCCAGCAGGTGCAGTGCGGAGCTGACATAGGTGGACGGCGAGGCCAGGACCCGGTCGCCCGGTCCCAGCCGGAGGGCCGCCAGCGCCCGCTGCCAGGCGGTGGACGCGCTGTCCACCAGGGCAATGTCCTCGGGGGCCGCACCGATCAGCCGGGCCGCCGAGTCGTACACCGCCTCCGTGCGGTCGGCCAGCGCCTCGGCCGCCTCGTAACCGCCGAGCAGCGACTCCAGGCGCAGATGGTCGGTGACGGCGGCCAGGGTCGCGGCGCTGGGCAGCGCCGAGCCGGCCGCGTTCATGTGGTGGGCGTGGCGCATACCGGGGGTGGCGGCGCGCAGTGCCGCGACGTCGAGTGCGGTCCCGCCGGACGCCGGAGGGGGGACGGTGACCGCTGTCGTGCGGGTACCGGTGCCGGGAGTCGTGTCGGTGCTCATAGTGCGACGACCACCGCCTTGCGCTCGCAGTAGGAGTACAGGGCGTCGTCGCCCAGGTCCCGGCCCAGGCCCGAATCGCCGACTCCCCCGAAGGGCAGCGCCGGGTCGAAGATGTTGTAGGTGTTGATCCAGACCGTTCCGGCACGCAGGCGCGAGGCCATGCGGTGGGCGCGGGACAGGTCCCTGGTCCACACACCGGCGGCGAGCCCGTAGGAGGTGTCGTTGCCGATGGCGACGGCCTCGTCGTCGTCCTCGAAGGGGATCACTCCCACCACGGGACCGAAGATCTCCTCGCGGGCGATCCGCATGCTGTTGGTGACGTTCGTGAACAGCGCCGGTTCGACGAAGTAGCCGGGCCGGTCCGGTACTTGACCGCCCGTCACCAGTTTCGCGCCGTCGGCGACACCGGCCTCGACGTAGGACAGGACCTGGGTGCGCTGTTCCTCCGAGACGAGCGGGCCGACGGTGATCCCGCCGTCGAGGCCGTTGCCGACGGGGACCTTGCGCACCGCGTCGGCCAGGCGCTCCTCCATCTCCGCCAGGACGGAACGCTGGACGAGCAGCCTGCTGCCGGCCGTGCACATCTGGCCGGAGTGTCCGAAGGCGGCCCGCATCGCGGTGACGACGGCGGCGTCCAGGTCGGCGTCGGCGAAGACGATGTGGGGGCTCTTGCCGCCCAGTTCGAGGGTGAGGCGCTTGACGGTGGGTGCGGCGGCGCCCATCACGAGTTTCCCGACCTCGGTGGAGCCGGTGAAGGACACCTTGGCGACCCCCGGGTGTGCGGTGAGCGCGGCACCCACCTCGCCGTCGCCGGTGAGGACGTTGAGCACGCCCGCCGGCAGGCCCGCCTCCTCGCACAGGGCGGCCACGCGGAGCATGGTCAGCGGGGTCTGCTCGGCGGGCTTGACCACGACGGTGCAGCCCGCGGCGAGGGCCGGGGCCAGCTTGAAACAGCCGGTCATGATGGGGAAGTTCCACGGCAGGATCAGCGCGGCCACCCCGACGGGTTCGGGCACCGTGTAGACGTGGTGGCCCTGGTCGAGGGGCACGACCGTGCCCGCCAGCCGGGCCGGGGCGCCCGCGAAGTGCCGGAACGTCCTGGCGCTCATCGCGGTGTCGGCGCGCGAGCGTTCGATCGGTTTGCCGTTGTCGAGGGTCTCCAGCACCGCCAGTTCCTCGGCGTGCTCCTCGATCAGTTCGGCGATCCGGTGCAGTATGCGGCTCCGCTCGGCGACGGGCAGGGCGCGCCAGCGGCCGTCCTCGTGCGCCCGGGAGGCCGCGGCCACGGCGTCGTCGACGTCCTGCGGGGTGGCCTGGGCGACCCGGCTCAGCACGGTCTCCGAGGCGGGGTCGACGACGGGGAACGTCCGGCGGTCGCCGGGAGCGGTCCACCGTCCGTCGACGAGGAAGGGTTCCAGCGGCGCGGGCCGGGCGGTGAAGGCAGGTCGGGCCTTGATCGTGGTCATGGCGTCTTCCGTGAAGGTCGGTCGGCCACGGAGGGCCGGAGTGCGGTGCGGAGGCGGCGGGCGGCGGGCGGCGGGCGCATGCGGCTCAGACGAGGTCGAGGTATTCGCGCTGCTCCCAGTCCGAGACGTGCGCCAGATAGCGCGCGAACTCCGCGCGTTTGATCGTGGTGAGCCAGGAGACGACGTCCTCACCGAGCGCCTCGGCGAACACCGGGTCCGCGTCGAGCGCGTCCAGCGCCTGGGCGAGCGAGGCGGGCAGACCGCGGGCCGCGGGATCGTAGGGATCGGCGGTCGGCGGGCCCGGGTCGAGCCGCCGGGCCATCCCGTCCATCCCGCTGACGACCTGCGAGACGATGTAGAGATACGGGTTCGCGGCCGGCTCGCCTGATCTGTTCTCCAGCCGGGCGCCTCCCCCGCCCTGGGCGCCGACGACCCGCACCATGGCGCCCTTGTTGTCGATGCCCCACACCACCCGGTCGGGGGCCAGGGACATCGGCAGGTACCGCTTGTAGCCGTTGACGGTCGGCGTGGTGAAGACGGTGGCGGCGGGCGCGTGCGCCAGCAGTCCGGCGAGGTAGTGGCGGCCCACCGGGGACAGCGCCTCCCCGGTCCATGGCTCCGCCGGCCGCGGGCCGGGCGCCGGATCGAAGGCGGCCTCACCGGTCGCCCTGGACCGCAGCGACTGGTGCAGATGCCAGCCGCTGGAAGCGGTCCCCGCCACGGCGGGCCGCGCCATGAACGTCGCGTGGAAGCCGTTCCTGCGGCAGATCTGCC
This sequence comes from Streptomyces sp. NPDC060205, assembly GCF_042728395.1. Taxonomy (NCBI): domain Bacteria; kingdom Bacillati; phylum Actinomycetota; class Actinomycetes; order Kitasatosporales; family Streptomycetaceae; genus Streptomyces; species Streptomyces sp. NPDC060205. The sequence goes on along the minus strand of NZ_JBHWZP010000017.1, from coordinate 8,276 downwards.
GCACCGCCGCACGGGCCAGCAGCGCGTCGTCCGCCGCGAGCGCCGCGCCCCGCGCGTCGAGAGTCAGTTCCAGCTGGCTGGGCCCGAACTCCAACTCCAGTGAACGCAACGGCAGATCGAGTCCCGTGAGCCCCTGGTACAGCAGGTCCACGAGATCGTCGAGCCGGTCCAGTCCCTCCTCGTGCAGCAGTTGCGAGCCGCCGCTCAGCGGCTCGACCTCCGGCGCCGGGCCGGGCTCGCCGGGCCGTCCCACCCCCACCGCCGCGGCCCCGCCGCCTGAGGGGCGGGACACGGGCCGGTACACATGGAACTCCAGCTCCACACCGACCGTGAGGTCGTACCCCGTGTCCGCCAGCGCGGCCAGTCTGTCGCGCAGCAGTCCGCGCGAGCAGAACGCCGCCGGGGTCCCGTCGGGGTGGTAGAGGTCGCACAGGATCCACCCGGTGCGCTCGGCCCACGGCAGTACCCGGAACGTCGTCATGTCCGGCACCAGCACGATGTCGCCGGCCCCGGTGAAGCGCCCGCCCGCCAAGCCCTCGCCACCTGAGAAGACGGGGAAGACCGTCCGGCCGGAGGTGTCCTTCAGCAGCAGGGAGGACGGCGCGGTGACGCCCGAACGCAGTGCGCCCGGCACCGCTTCCCGGGTCAGTGTCTTGCCCCGCAGCACGCCGTGCTGGTCGGCGAAGGAGAACCGCACCTTGTCCAGGCCGAGTTCGTCGATCACCCGGCGTACGTGTCCGGCGGCCACGTACTGCCGCTCGTCCCACAGGCCGTGCCGCTCGACGAATCCGCCCGCTCCGGCGGAGATCAGCGGGCGGGCGCCGGGTCCGTCGCCGCCCTGCGCCCTCGGCCGCTCGTCAGCGCTGCGCACGCGGCACCTCCCGCCCCGCCCACGGGGATCTCGCGCGCCGCTCCGACTCCCGCAGCCGCCACGCCTCTTCCCAGCCGTCCGCGGGCGTGACGGTGTCGATGGCCAGAGGTCCGGTCAGCTCCTCGGCCTCTCGCGCGTCGAGCGGCAGACCGGGCACCGGATGGCCGCTCTCGAACGAGGTGATCGCCTTGAGCAGGAGTCTGCGGTTGGCGGTCACGGCCCGGTCGGACACACCGAGCCGCTCGACGGTCCGGTCCTGGACGGGACCCATGCTCTCCACGGCCCACTGGTCATGGACGTTGATGTCGAGACCCATGCCGGTGTACGTGAGTTCCCGCTGCTCCGCGGGGTCGAAGCCCCAGTCGTTCGTACGGTTGCGCAGTGGCCGGTAGTCGGGGAGTGAGACCTCCGCGAGGCGCTGGGCCAGCAGTGTGTCCTTGTCGGTGACCTCTTCGAAGTCGTAGAGGATCATGAACCAGTAGTGGTTCTCGTCGTCGATCGGGACGTGCCACTGGCAGAAGGCCTTGCCGTTGCCGAAGGGCACCACGAAGGCGTTGGGGAACACCAGGTTGGTGATCCGTACGTGCCGGACGTCCTCGGTGAGGTCGCGCAGCGCGAAGACGCGCAGGCCGTGCTCGGCGCTCTCCACCTCGATGTCGGGCCGGAAGCTGGCTCCGACGAGTTCGGAGAGCTTCTGCCCGGTGCCCTCCACCTCCTCGCTGAACTGCTGCCCGTACACCTCGCGCGGGTCCTCGCCCACGAAGCGGTGCAGGAAGGACACATGGCTCGGGTCGATCCCGCCTTCCACCCCCTGCAGCCAGTTGCACTCCCACCAGCCCTTGAAGGCGAAGGTGTACTCCTCGGGGGCGCGGAAGCAGTCGTACGCCGGGAAGGGCGGCGGGTCGCCGGTGCCGAGGTAGGCGAAGACGATGCCGTTGCGCTCCACGCAGGGGTAGCTCGGGATGCGCACCTTGGCGGCGAAGTTGCTGTGCTCCGGCTCCGCCGGCTGCTCAAGGCAGCGGCCGTCCGGCCCGTACAGCCAGCCGTGGTAGAGGCACCGCAGGCCGCGGCCCTCCCGGCGTCCGAAGGAGAGGTCGACGCCCCGGTGGGCGCAGTACCGTCCGACGAGCCCCCACCCGCCGGTCCCGGCCGCCTCCTCCGCGCCTGCCGCGTCGTCGTCCCGGCGGAAGAGGACCAGGTCCTCGCTCATGATGCGGATCGCCTTGACCGGCCGCTCGCCGGACATCTCCGAGACGAGGGCGACCGGCTGCCAGTAGGCGCGCATGAGCTGCCCGAGGGGCGTGCCCGGACCAGTGCGCGTCACGCGCTCGTTGTCCTCGCGTCTCAGCATCGCTCACCTCGTGCATCCGATTGCTTATTGATTGGATCCAATGCTTACACATCGAGATCCAAAGCGACAGGGTCAGATTTTCGAGAGCCACGCAGCGGTCTCCTTCGACCGGGCGCCCGGACCCTCAACTCCGTTCGTACACAGCCGACTTGAGCCCGTACGTCACCATCGCGGCGGCGCCGGCGTCAGGGCAGGCCCAGCATGACGGCCATCGTGGTGACCATGAGCGCACCGCCCGCCTCACCCAGCAGCAGCGCACGCCTGCCCGGCCGCAGCGCGGTGGTCCGGGGCGGCCAGGCCTGCCGGACGAGCACCACGCCCGCCCGCGCAACGCTCCAGCACGCGACGGAGAACAGTACGGGCGCCGCAGCGAGTTCGGCCGGGGTGAAGTCCGCCGACGCGAGGCCGGCGGCGCCTCCCTCACCGTGGTGACTTTGTCCTACAACCGCGGCGCCTGCCGTCAGCAGCGCCATCGCGGCCAGATTCACCGACTCGGCGGCCCTGCGGAACGCACACCCCGCCCGCATCGCCCACAGGGCGGCACCCACGAGCGCGCCGGCACCCGCCATCCACGGTCCCCGGCCTCCGGCCCCGGGAGTCATCGCCGCCATACAGACCAACGCGACCGCGTGCGGCAGCCATTGCCGCGCGGGTGACGGCAGATGTCCGGCGAGGCACAACACCCCTCCCACCAGCCCTGTCGCCCACAGCACCTCATGCATGGGGTGCACACCGGGCGGACCGGTCCACCCCCGCGAGGGCCTCGGCGGACTCCGGTCCATGGAGAGGAGCGCGGGCCCCGGCCCGGGCGCCCCTCCCACGGGGAGGTTCGCTGCGGCACCGGAGAAGGAACGAAGGGGATGGCGTACTCACGGTCCTCCTGATGTCACTCGCGAGGGACGACGCCCTCGCAGACACGGACAAACCTGAGCGATACATGTTTCGTACCCGACCGGCTCCTGTTTCTCGGCGGTAACAGCTGTCGGCCGCGCCGGGCCGTTGCGGAGGCACCGAGTTGCCGTGCGGGGCCGGCGGCGAGGCGTCACCCGGCCCGCCGGTCGGTCACCTCGCCCGGGCGAGCCGGACGGCGTGCGGGCCCGCGGGGAAGCGCGGCTGCCCGGTCGTGTCGTGCACGACCCGCTCAGGGAAGGGCGCCCACAGGAGCGCCGGCCGGAGTGCGTACGGCGTCGCGCAGGCGGGCCGCGTCCTGGCTCGGGGGCGCGCCGAACTGACGGCGGTACTCGCGGCTGAACTGTGACGGACTGTCGTAGCCGACGCGCCGGCCGACTCCGGTGACCTCGCCCGGGTGGGTGGCGAGCAGCAGCCGGGCCTCCTGCAGCCGGATCTGCTTCTGGAACTGGATGGGACTCATCGCCGTCACCGCCTGGAAGTTGCGGTAGAAGGCGGAGACGCTCATGCCCGACATCCGTGCCACGTCCTCGACCCGGAAGGGTTCCGCGTAGTGCTCGCGGATCCAGCCGACGGCCCGGGAGACATGGCTCAACCGGCTGTCCGCCAGACCGAGTTGGCGGACCGTCGCGCCCTGCTCGCCGGTGATCACGCGCCACAGGATCTCGCGTTTGACGAGCGGGGCCAGTACGGCGCGGTCGCGGGGCTCGCCGAGCAGGCGCACCATCCGGACCACGGCGTCGAGCAGTGCGGGCGAGGCGTCGCTGACGGCCATCGCCGACGGCGTCCCCGCGTCCGGGCGGGGGTTGCCACCGGGGCCGGCCCGCAACAGCAGTTCGGCGACGGCGGACGGTTCCAGGACGAGCCCGAAGCCGAGGGCCGGCTGCCCGGGTTCGACCCGGAGGAACTGTCCGGTGACGGGCAGGTCGACGGACGCGACCAGATACTGCCCGGCGCCGTACTCGTAGACCCGGTCGCCCAGCGCGAGGCGCTTGGCGCCCTGGGCGATGACGGCGAGCACCGTGCCCGACATGGAGGGCGCCGGCGGGTCCGGCCGGTCGACCTTCGAGATCAGGACGCCGTCGACAGCGGTGGTCCAGTCGGGCCGGGCGTGCCGCGCCAGCAGGGTCCGCAGCTCTTCGAAGCACATGGGTCCATTGCAGCACCATTCGACCTCCTCGCTCCGGTCACCGCGAGGATCGTGCACGTGGCGACGAGCATCGTTCTAACGTTTCCGCAGGTCAACTCGGTTCAATGGATTCACCGCAGCACATCGCGCTCCAGTGACCGAGAAGAACGAGAAGCCCGACAGGACCGAGAGGAAACGTTCAATGATCGTCACTTACGGGTTCAACGCCGTGCTCACCGCCAAGCCCGGCATGGGAGACCGGCTGGTCGACCTGTTGCTGACCGGCCTCGACGAGGGCAGTCCCGGCGCGAGCGAGCACTGCCTCGTCTACCTCGTCTGCCGTTCCGCGTCCGACCCCGATGTCGTCCAGGTCACCGAGGGATGGAGCAGCGAGGAGGACCATCACCGGATCTTCGCCGGTGCGGCCGCACAGGCCATCGTGGCGCGGATCGACGGGCTGCTGGCCCAGGAGTCCGCGTACACCGACTACGTCCCGGTCCGCGGGAAGGCCGCCTTCTGACCCCGTCCCGCCCGTCACCGCCCATCAGCCGATCCCCCACCGAAAGGCAACAACCATGACCACCACGGCCCGTCCCGACCTGGACCCCGAACTGCGCGCCCTGCTGGCCGACATGCCGCTGATCCCGCAACTCACCCCGGATGTTCTCGCCCAGCTCCGCCAACTCCCCTCTGAGCCGGTCGACTTGCTCCTCGGCGATCGGGAGGTCGACCGACGCGAGATCACCGCGCCCGCCAAGGACGGCACCGCGATCCCCCTGTCGGTCTTCAGCCCCTCGACCAACGATCCAGGCACCGCCTCGCCCTGCGTCTACTGGATGCATGGCGGCGGCATGGTCATGGGCGACCGCTTCTCGCAGCTCGACATCCCGCTGGAGTGGCTGGACGCGTTCGGGGCGGTCGTGGTCTCCGTGGACTACCGGCTCGCCCCGGAGGCCACCGGTACGACCCTGGTCGAGGACTGCTACCAGGGTCTGCTCTGGATCACCGAGCACGCCGGGGAACTCGGCATCGACCCCGAGCGGATCATCGTCGCCGGCGCCAGCGCGGGCGGCGGCCTCGCGGCCGGGGTCGCGCTGCTGGCCCGCGACCTCGCCGGCCCGGCGATCACCGCGCAGATACTGATCTGCCCCATGCTCGACCATCGCAACACCAGCGTCTCCAGCCACCAGTTCGCGGACGGGCCCGGCGTCTGGACCCGCGAGATGAACGAGTTCGGCTGGTGTGCCGTCCTCGGCCACCTCGACGCCCCTTGGAGTGTCCGGGATCGCCGGGATCCCGACGGCGAGGAGCCCGACGGCGAAGAGGCGGTGTCGCCGTACGTCTCCCCCGCCCTGGCCGACGACCTCTCGGGCCTGCCGACCGCCTACGTCGACACCGGTTCGGCCGAGGTCTTCCGCGACGAGGACACCGACTACGCCACCCGCATCTGGGCCGCCGGCGGCCAGGCCGAACTCCATGTCTGGGCGGGCGGATTCCACGGATTCGACGCTCTCTGCCCACAGGCACCCATCTCGGTCACGGCCCGCCGGACCCGTACCGAATGGCTCGCCCGGCAGCTGGGCGGGAACTCGCAACACAGCCGCCCGGCATAGCCGTCGACGACCCCCGATCGACCACGGCCGAAAACATGTGCCGCGGGTGAGGAACTCCCAGCAAGCAATGGTCAATTCAAGCCGTTGTCTTGTCACATCCATGACAACCTGTGCATCGGATGTCACTCTGCTGTCGAACGTTCACCCTTCGTTCACAGCATCACACCCCCCACTCATACATCCCCCGTACCCCCACGTCTCACGCGCCGCCGAGTTCTCCGGCGCCTTCGTGTGCACCTCGTGCTGCGCTTCTTCCCGCTCCACCCCCCTTTCGGACCGGCCGTACCCCGCCGGACCGCATCACCGCCGGCGTCCACCAGACGCCGGCCGTCGCAGGAGGAGAAGACATTGTCCGGGCCCCATCGCTTTGCCCACCGGCGCAGACGCGCCGCAGCCCTCGCCCTCACCACCGCGAGCTCGCTGCTCGTCCTCGGCGTCCAGGGCGCACCCGTGTCGGCCGCACCCGCCGACCCCGGCTCCGGCCCCTCGAAGATCGTCGCCACACCGCGCGCCGGGGCCGCCCAGCCCGCCCTGTCACCCGCCGCGCGTACCGCGCTGCTCAAGAGCGCGACCGCCGAGTCCGGTGACACGGCGAAGCAACTCGGCCTCGGCTCCCGCGAGAAGCTCGTCGTCAAGGATGTCGTCAAGGACGCCGACGGCACGACCCACACCCGGTACGAGCGCACGTACGCGGGGCTTCCGGTCCTCGGCGGCGACCTGGTGCTGCATGTGAAGAAGGGCCGCACCACCACGTCCAAGGCGACCCGCGCCACCATCACGGTGCCGACGACCACGCCGAAGATCTCCGCGACCGGCGCCGCCGACAAGGCACTGGCCGTCGGCAAGGCGGCCGACGTGGAGAAGTCCGCGATCGAGGGCAAGCCCCGGCTCGTGGTGTGGGCCGCCGGGTCCGCCAAGCCGGTCCTGGCCTGGGAATCCGTCGTCGAAGGGGTCCAGGACGACGGCACGCCCAGCGAACTGCACGTCGTCACCGACGCGCGCACCGGGAAGGTCGCCGCCGAGTACGAGGGCGTGCACACCGGAGCGGGCCACGGCCAGTACAACGGCGACGTGACCGTCGGCAGCACGCTCTCCGGTTCCACGTACCAGCTCGTCGACGGCGACCGCGCCGGGCAGCGTACGTACGACCTGAACCAGGGGACGTCCGGCACGGGCACCCTCTTCTCGGATGACAACGATGTCTGGGGTGACGGCACTCCGGGCAACCGGCAGACCGCCGGCGTGGACGTCGCCTTCGGCGCGGCGGCGACCTGGGACTACTACAAGGACGTCCACAACCGCAACGGCATCCGCAACGACGGTGTGGCCGCCTACAGCCGCGCCCACTACGGCAGCAACTATGTCAACGCCTTCTGGCAGGACTCCTGCTTCTGCATGACGTACGGGGACGGCGCGGGCAACGCGGCGCCGCTGACGTCGCTCGACGTGGCGGCCCACGAGATGAGCCACGGCGTCACCGCGGCGACCGCGGGCCTGGTGTACTCGGGTGAGTCGGGCGGCCTCAACGAGGCGACCTCGGACATCTTCGCCGCGGCCGTCGAGTTCAACGCCGGTCTGGAGGCTGACGTCCCCGACTACCTGGTCGGCGAGAAGATCGACATCAACGGCAACGGCACGCCGCTGCGCTACATGGACAAGCCCTCCAAGGACAGCCGCTCCCGCGACTACTGGGACGCCTCGCTGGGCAGCATCGACGTCCACTACTCCTCCGGTCCCGCGAACCACTTCTTCTACCTGCTGTCCGAGGGCAGCGGCGCGAAGACCGTCAACGGCGTCGACTACGACAGCCCGACCGTCGACGGCGTGCCGGTGGCGGGCATCGGCATCGAGAACGCGGCCGACATCTGGTACCGCGCGCTGTCGACGTACATGACCTCGACGACCAACTACGCGGCCGCCAGGACCGCGACGCTGCAGGCCGCGACCGATCTCTTCGGGGCCTACAGCGACACCTACCTCGCCGTCGCCGCCGCCTGGGCGGGCATCAACGTCGGCGACCGTATCGCGCTCGGGACCAATCTCTCCCCGATCGGCGACCAGCTCTCCGGCGTCGGCCAGGACGTGTCCCTGCAGATCGAGGCCTACACCACCAACTCGGACTCGCCGCTGACCTATGAGGTCACCGGCCTGCCCGACGGGCTGACCGCGAGCGACGGCGGACTGATCACCGGCGTGCCGACCACTACCGGCACCAGCGAGGTGACCGTGACGGTCACCGACGGCACGGGCTCGACCGCCTCCGACACCTTCGAGTGGCGCGTGGCGAACATCTACGGCAGCTCCACCCGGGTCGACATCCCCGACAACGGTGCCGCCGTCGAGTCGCCCATCACCATCACCGGCCGCTCGGGCAACGCCTCGGCGACCACCGAGGTGTACGTC
>NZ_JBHWZP010000016.1:0-63508 GCF_042728395.1 Streptomyces sp. NPDC060205 | reverse complement strand
TCTGTCTCCCCGCCCCTCCCCCCCCCGCACCCCCCGCCCCCGCCCCCCCGGCCCCGCCGCTTCTCTCCGTGCGCAGCACATGAAGAGTGCACATGAAGAGTGAGGAACAGGAGCCCGCTTCCATGCACAGACCCCTCCACAGATGGCGTCACCGCGCATCGACCGCTCTCGCCGCACTGCTCGTCGCCGGGGGCGCGCTGGCTCCGGTGCCGGCCGCCGCCCAGGCACCGGCGGCAGGCGCTCAACCGACCTCTCTGGTCAACCCGTTCATCGGCACCCAGAACTTCGGCAACACCTTCCCCGGTGCGAGCGCCCCCTTCGGCATGGTCCAGGTCAGTCCGGACACGGGTGGCCAGGGCGGCTACGACTACCAGCAGGACAAGATCCACGGGTTCAGCCAGACCCATCTCTCCGGTGTCGGCTGTTCCGTCATGGGCGAGCTGCCGATCATGCCGACGACCGGAGCGGTCGACAGCGTCGATCCGAACTCCTACCGCTCGACGTTCTCGCACGACGACGAGGACGCCGAACCCGGCTACTACCGCGTCGGGTTGAAGTCGTACGACATCGACGCCGAGCTGACCGCCACCTCCCGCACGGGATGGCAGCGCTACACCTTCCCGTCGACCGACCGCGCCAACGTCCTGTTCAACACGGGCCGGGCCAACCAGAAGGTCTACAGCTCGGAAGTGCATGTCGTCGGCGACCGGACCGTCGAGGGCCGGGTCGAGGCGGGCAACTTCTGCGCGGGCAAGGACAAGCACACCGTCTACTTCACCGCGACCTTCGACCGGCCGTTCACCGCGCACGGCGCGTGGCGCGGCACCACTCCCGCCCCCGGTGAACGGGACGCGGCCGGTGAGGGCGACAACGGCGCCTGGGTGACCTTCGACGCCGCCGCCGACCGTGACGTCGTCGTCAAGGTGGGGCTCTCCTACACGGGCCTCGACGGCGCCCGCGCGAACCTGAAGGCGGAGACGCAGGACTCGTACGACTTCGACGCCACGCGGGCGGCGCTGCACGCGACCTGGGAGCGGCAGCTCGATGCCGTCAGGATCGGCGGCGGGTCGGCCGAGCGGCAACGCGCCTTCTACACGGCTCTCTATCACGCGCAGCTGCACCCGAACCTCGCCGGAGACGTCGACGGCCGGTACGCGGGCTTCGACGGGAAGAACCATCAGGCGTCCGGGTTCACGCCGTACCAGAATCTGTCGCTCTGGGACACGCACCGGCCGCAGAACCAACTGCTGCAGATGCTGGAGCCGAAGGTCGCCCGTGATGTCGCGCTGTCCGTCGTCGCGATCGGGCGGGACGGCGGCTGGCTGCCGCGCTGGTCGCTCGCCAACAGCGAGACCAACATCATGACCGGCGACCCGGTGACGCCCTTCCTCGTCGAGGCGTGGTCCAAGGGCCTGCTCGCGGGACACGAGAAGGAGGCGTACGCGCTGCTGCGGAAGAACGCGGTCAGTACGCCCCCGGCCGACTCCCCCTACAACGGCCGTGCGGGAGTGGACGCGTACCAGAAGCGCGGTTACATCCCCAGCGGGCTGGAACCGGGGAAGGACTGCGCGGACAAGGGCGGGGACAACGACTGCCGCCATCCCGCCTCGGCGACCATGGAGTACGCGGCCGCTGACGCGTCGCTGGCGCTGATGGCCAAGGGGCTGGGACACAACGCGGACGCCAAGATGTTCGCGGCGCGCGGCCAGTGGTACCGGAACCTGTGGGACTCCTCCATCCAGCAGTTCCGGCCGCGTACGGCCGACGGCACCTGGCTGACGCCGTACGACCCGGTCGAAGCGGGACACCAGTTCCACGAGGGCGGCGCCTACCAGTACCAGTGGCTGGCGCCCCAGGACCCGGCCGGGCTCGTCTCCCTGATGGGCGGCAAGCGCGCGACGGAGAAGCGGCTCGACTCCTTCTTCGCCTACGACAAACTCCTCGCGGACCCCGCGAAGACCGCTCGCGAGGACTGGATCTCGGCGCCGTACGATTACTACGGGAAGGCGACCTACAACCCGAACAACGAGCCGGACCTGCACGCCCCGTACATGTACCTGTGGGCCGGCGCGCCCGCCAAGACCGCCACCGTGGTCCGCGCCGCGATGACGCTCTTCACGGACGGGCCCGACGGCATGACCGGCAACGACGACCTGGGCACCATGTCGGCCTGGTACGTCTTCTCGTCGCTGGGTCTGTATCCGACGACGAACGGCGGTGACTTCCTCGCCGTCTCCAGCCCGCAGTTCCCCTCGGCGGTCGTCCGCATCGGCGCCTACGGGAAGAAGCAGGGCGGCACCCTGACGGTCAAGGCACCGGGGGCGAGCGACACCCAGCGCTATGTGAAGCAGGCGAAGTTCGGCGGGAAGAACCTGCGCGCCACCTGGCTGGACTGGGACGCGGTCGCCAAGGGCGGAGACCTCGCCTTCGAGATGACCGGCAAGCCGTCGGCCTGGGGCACGGGCAAGGGCGACGAGCCGCCGTCCGTGAACCGCGCGGCGGCGGATTCCCGCCGGCACCTCGACGCGTCGCTCCGCACGGCCTCCGACGTCCTGCCGACGTCCGACAGCGCGCAGAGCGTCCGTCTCAAGCTGGACGTCCTGGGCCAGTCCCCCGGCACCCTGCGGGTGGGCGTCGACGCGAAGACTCCGAGCGGCTGGACCGCGAAGGTCTCGGACTCCTTCTCGCTCACGTCCCACCGTCTGCCGGTCCAGCGGACCGCGACCGTGGACGTGAACGTGCCGGCCGGCACCGCTCCTGGTTCGTACACCGTGCGGATCACGGCTGCCGCGAAGGGCGTGAAGAGCGTGGAACGGGTCGCGGCCATCGAGGTGCGCGCCGCGGCCCGCTGCGCGCCGGACATCGACGAGCAGTGTGCCGTGGACCTCGGCAAGGAGGTCAACCACGACGGCACCGCTACCGTCGCGGCCTCCGACCAGGGCGACTTCGACGGCGGCGGCTGGAGCTTCGACGGTGACCTGCTGCCCGCGGCGGGTCCGGTCGTCTGGGGCGGCGTGACCTACGACGCCCCCGATCCGTCCGGCACGGCCGAGAACTTCGTCGAGGCCCGCGGTCAGTCCATGCTGCTCCCGGCCGGTTCGTACGGCGCGCTGCGCGTGGTCGCCGTGGCCCACCACGGACCGGTGACGACCGCACTGAGCGTCCGCTACACCGACGGCACCACCGCCGAGGTGTCCGTCCCCGTGGGCGACTGGGCGGGATCGACGCCGCAAGGCAGCTCCGTGGTCCTGGAGATGCCGCACCGGATCAAGCGCGGACAGGGTGTGGACGGCCCGCCGGTGCGTCTGTTCGGCGCCTCGGCGGACCTCGACGCGTCGAAGACCGTGCGTTCCATCGGCCTGCAGAACGACCCTCGGGTGCAGGTGTACGCGATCACGCTCAAGTAGGGCGGCAGGTCACGCAGGCCTCCGTACGGTCGCCGGCCCATGTCTCTCGTTCGGGAGGCGTGGGCCGGCTGTTTCGCGCCCTTCGTGAGGCCCGGCGCGTATGAGTACCTCCACTCATGACACCCCCTGACCAAGGCCTCAGACTTCCTCCATGCCCATGCCCATAACCAAGCCCATTTCAGTGCCCAGGCTTCTCAGACGGTCGGTCACCGCGGTCGCGGTCATCATGACCGCGTGCGGCACCCAGCAGAACGGCCGGTCGCAGTCGGCCGCTCCCCCGACCTCGTACCCTCCCCGGCCGAAGTGCGCGCAGCCTGCCGAGAAGCCCGCGGATGCGCCCACCGCACTGCCGTCCTCGCCCCGTCCGACGGCGGATGGCGATGGTTCAGGAGAGGGCTCTGCAGAGAACGCGGACCGCCCTCCCCACTACGCCGAGAACCACGCCTACCGCATGCAAGGGTCCCTGTCCGAGGACAAACGCGCCCAAGGAGAGGCCTCGGCCCTGCTCATCCGGCGGGAGCTGGAGAAAGTCCGGGAGGAGGGCGGTTCCGGCGCGTACGGCGTCTTCCCCGACCAGCGGATCGCGGCGGCGCTGAAACGCCTCGGCTGCGGCAAGGAGCACGGTGTCTACATCGGGAACGGGTTCTACAGCGTCCACACGGGCGTCGTGTGCGTGTCCGGGTACGTGCGGAAGGACGAGCTGACCAGCGAGGTGCACGGCGCCTACGCCGAACCCCAGCCCGGCACAGGTCCCTGCGTCGAGAACCGGGGAGGCCACTGACGGGTGGCTGGTTCTCGCGCGACGGGCGGTCGCACAGCGGGCTGTGCCGCGTGCGCCGGGTGACCGCCGTGCGTTAGGCGACCCGGATGGCGGGTACCCGGCCGCCCGGCAGTGGGCGTGACGTGTGGCGACCCGCTGGACCTGCGGTGAGACTGGGGCGAGCGGCGCCTGACGATGGGTGGAGCATGTTCAGCGTTGAGGAAACGATCGAGGTCGCGGTCCCGGTGAGTGCCGCGTACAACCAGTGGACGCAGTTCAAGAGCTTTCCCCGGTTCATGACCGTGGTGAAGAAGGTCGAGCAGGTCCGGCCGGCGCTCCTGTCCTGGACGCTCGGTGTCGGACCCGTGCACCGCGAGTTCCAGGCCGAGATCGTCGAGCAGGAACCCGACTCGCATCTGACCTGGCAGAGCCTCGAACGGCACTTCGTCCACCAGGGCGAGGTGTTGTTCCGGCCCGCCTCGACGGACGGCGCGGCCGACGACGCGGCAGACAAGGCGGCCGACGGCGCGACGGACCGTACGACCGTCATCGTCCGGATCAGGGTCGACTCACCCGGCGCCACCGCCCTGCTCGGCGGACTCCCCGAGCTGGTCGGCCGGGTCGTCCAGCGGGAGCTGCGGCACTTCAAGGCGTACATCGAGGGGCTCGGCGCGGAGAGCGGCGCCTGGCGGGGCACCATCCGCGGCGGACGCGTACGGCCCGAGGAACCCAAGCCGCACCGGAGCCGGGTGCCCCACTGGCCCGTCGGCTGACGCCGGGAACGACAACAGCGTGAGTGAGAGGCAATGCCGATGAAGAAGGCCCCCGGCGAGGAGCCGAACGACGCTCTGACCGTGACCCCGCCGAAGAAGTGGGCCGCGGGCGTCCCCGCGGTGGCGCACGCGCTGGAGTACTCCCTGGAGGAGACCTCCCTGCGGCGCACCGGGGAGACGCTGCTGACCATGAACCAGGTGGGCGGCATCGACTGTCCCGGGTGCGCGTGGGCGGATCCCGCGCCGGGCAACCGGCATCGCAACGAGTACTGCGAGAACGGCGCCAAGCACATCAACGACGAGGCGACCTCGCGGCGCATCGGTGCCGACTTCTTCCGCGAGCACACGGTCTCCGAGCTGGGCCGGCGCTCCGACAAATGGCTGAACCAGCAAGGGCGGCTCACCGAGCCGATGGTCAAGCGGCCGGGCTCCGACTCGTACGAGCCGATCAGCTGGCACGACGCCTTCGACCTGCTGGCCACGGAACTGAAGTCGCTCGACTCCCCCGACGAGGCGGTCTTCTACACCTCCGGCAGGGCCAGCAACGAGGCCGCGTTCGTGCTGCAGCTCTTCGCCCGGGCGCTCGGCACCAACAACCTGCCCGACTGCAGCAACATGTGCCACGAATCGAGCGGCTTCGCGCTGCACGAGACGCTGGGTACGGGCAAGGGCACGGTCAGCCTCGACGACCTGCACCACGCCGACCTGATCTTCGTGGTGGGGCAGAACCCCGGGACCAATCATCCGCGCCAGCTGTCCGCACTGGAAGAGGCGAAGCGGAACGGCGCGCGCATCATCGCGGTGAACCCCCTGCCGGAAGCGGGGCTGCTGCGGTTCAAGAACCCGCAGAAGCCCAGCGGGGTGATCGGCAAGGGCACCCAGATCGCCGACCGGTTCCTGCACATCCGCAACGGCGGCGACCTGGCGTTGTTCCAGGGGATCAACCGGTTGCTGCTGGAGGCCGAGGACGCCCGGCCGGGCGAGGTGCTGGCCCGCGACTTCATCGGGAGCGACACGAAGGGCTTCGAGGAGTTCGCCGAGCACGCCCGCACCATCGAATGGGACGACATCCTCGCCGCGACCGGTCTGGCCCGCGAGGAGATCGAGCAGGTCCGGGACGAGGTGCTCGGCAGCCACCGAGTCATCGTGTGCTGGGCGATGGGCATCACCCAGCACAAGCACGCCGTCCCCACCATCCGGGAGATCGTCAACTTCCTGCTGCTGCGCGGGAACGTCGGCCGGGCCGGCACCGGCGCCTGTCCGGTGCGCGGGCACAGCAACGTGCAGGGCGACCGCACGATGGGCATCTGGGAGCAGATGCCGGACGATTTCCTCGACTCGCTCCAGGAGGAGTTCGGCTTCGACCCGCCGCGCGAGCACGGACTGGACTCGGTGAACACGATCCGGGCGATGCGCGAAGGCCGTATCAAGTTCTTCCTCGCCCTGGCCGGCAACTTCGTGCGGGCCGCTCCCGACAGCGAGGTCACCGAAGAGGCCATGCGCAGCTGCCGTCTGACGGCCCACATCTCCACCAAGCTCAACCGGTCCCACACCGTGTGCGGTGAGACCGCGCTCATCCTGCCGACCCTCGGCCGCACCGAGATCGACATCCAGGCCGACGGGGAGCAGTTCGTCACCGTCGAGAACTCGATGAGCGAGGTGCACACCACACAGGGGCGGCTGCAGCCGGCCTCGCCCCTGCTGCTCAGCGAGATCTCCATCCTGTGCCGGCTCGCCCGCCGCACCCTCGACGGCCGGGCCGCCGACGTGCCGTGGGAGCAGTTCGAGGCCGACTACGGCGCGATCCGCGACCACATCTCGCGCATCGTCCCGGGACTGCACGACTTCAACCGGCGGGTGACACGGCCCGGCGGCATCCAACTGCCCAACGCGGTCAACGAGGGCGTCTACCACAACGGCGTCGGCAAGGCGCTGTTCACCGCCAACGACTTCGCGATGCTGCAGGCCCCCGAGGGGCATCTGCTGCTGCAGACGCTGCGCTCCCACGACCAGTGGAACACCGTCCCGTACACGTCCAACGACCGCTACCGGGGCATCCACGGAAGCCGCCGGGTGGTGCTCGTCAATCCGGAGGACGTGACCGGGCTCGGTCTCGTGGCCGGGCAGCACGTCGATCTGGTCAGTGTGTGGGGCGAGGACCCCGAGCGGCGCGCCGAGGACTTCCGCGTGGTCCCCTACCCCACCACCCGGGGCTGCGCCGCCGCCTACTATCCCGAGACCAATGTCCTGGTGCCGCTGGACAGCGTGGCCGACAAGAGCAACCAGCCGACGTCGAAGGCGATCGTGGTCCGCCTGGAACCGGTCGCGGCGCCGGCGACCGCGTCACCGAGGTGAACGTGAGGCGTCGGGTACGGAGATGACGACCATCCGGTTCACGGTGCCGTCCTCGCCGACCACATCGCGTACGTGCCGGAAGCCCAGCCGCCGGCACAGCGCGAGACTCGCCGTGTTCCCGGCGCCCACCATGCCGTAGGCCTCCGTCAGCCCCAGGTTGTCGGAGGCATGGCGGAGCAGGCCGTGCACGGCTTCGGTGCCGATGCCCTGCCCCCAGTATTCGGGGGCGAGGGCGACGATGAGTTCGTGCCCGTCGACGTTGCCGGTCTTCTTCACCTCCGCGTGCCCGATGTACGTCCCCTGCCACCACACCCCCCACACGTCGAACCGCCGGGTGGGATAGACGTCGGTGAGGATGGCACGGAACGCCGCCCGCAGATCGGCCTCGGGCACCATGTCCTGGCCCATCCAGTGGCACACCTCCTCGTTGCGCAGCAGGGCGACGAAGTGGGTCTCGTCCTCGGCGCGGTAGGGCGTGAACTCCAGCCGTTCGGTCTTCAGGACGGGTGTCATCGGTGGACTCCTGGGTGAGGGCAGAGGGGCGGGGACAAGGTTCCCTGTTCCCGCCCCTCCGCGGCCACTGACGGGTCAGGCCTCCGTGTTCTCCATCCGCTCGCGCAGGCTGCGCGGGCGCATGTCGGTCCACACCTCGTCGACGTACGCGGAGCACTCCTCCTCGGTGCCCTCCTTCCCGACGGGCTGCCAGCCCGCGGGCACCTCGACGTCGACCGGCCAGAGGGAGTACTGGTCCTCGTCGTTGCGCAGCACCTGGTAGCGGGTGTTCTCGTCCATGTCGTTCTCTCCTGTCGTGGGTGGGGGCGTTGTCGGTTCGTCCGGTCGGTGTGGGGTCAGAGGCTGTCTCTGGCGTGCCGGGCGATGTGGCTCAGTGCCTCGGCGAAGTCCCCGGCGACGCGGCGCACGGTCCGCGGGTCGTACGTTCCGGGGTGGTGGTGCCAGGTGAAGGCGAAGCGGCCGTCCCGCACGGCGCCGACCACCTCCAGCGGATGCGATCCGCTGTCGCGGGGGTCGTGGTCCTGGCCGAAGGAGCCGTGCTCGGTCCGTACGAGGCCGCCGTCCGGGGCTGCGGGGCGGACGTCCCACTGGCCGAGGTAGTTGAAGACCACCTGCCCGTGTGCGGCCGCGCCCAGCCGTTCGCGTACCTCGGGCGGCCCGAAGGTGCGCAGGGCGCCGAAGCCGAGCCCGTTGCCGGGTACGGACCGCAGTTGGCGGCGTACCGACTTCACCAGGGAACGCCAGTTGCGGGCGGGCCCGGGGCGGTCCGGTTCGGAGACCTGGAGGACGACCGGGTGGACGGTGGTGAACCAGCCGACCGTGCGGGAGAGGTCCACGTCGTCGAGCAGGTCCTCGCGGCCGTGCCCTTCGAGGTCGAGGCGGACGCGTTCGTTCCCGGTCCAGCGTGCGAGCGCCAGGGCGAGCGCGGCCAGCAGGACGTCGTTGACGCGGGTGCGGTAGGCGGCCGGGGCGGCGCGCAGCAGTGATTCCGTGTCGTCCTCGCCCAGTTCGACGGTGAACGACCCGGCCTCCTGTGCGGCCGGGTCGTCCTGTGCGGCCGGGTCGGGTGCGGTGACGGCGGGGAGCTGACCGACGGTCACGGCGTCCTCCCAGTAGGGCAGTTCGTGGTCGAGGCCGCCGGCGGCGACGTGCCCGGCGAGTCGGTGGGCCCAGTCGCGGAACGAGGTGGTGCGCTCCCCCAGCCGGACGGGTTCACCGCGCACGGCCTGCCGGTGGGCGGCCTCCAGGTCGTCGGTGAGGATCCGCCAGGACACGGCGTCCACGACGAGGTGATGGGCGACCAGGAGGAGGAAGGCCGTTCCTGCTGGCCGGTCCGCCGGGACGTCGTCCGCAGCCGCCCTGTCCGCGCTCTCGCCGCTGGGCTCCGCTGTACCGTCCACGTGTACGCCCGTGAACAGGGCCGCCCGCAGCAGCGGACCCCGGCTCAGGTCGAAGCCGGTGTGCAGTTCGTCGGCGGCCTTCTTCATGGCCGCGTCCGCCTCCTGCGGCGGCAGGCCCGACAGGTCGTACCGGACGAGCTGTTCCTCGCTCCCGCCCGGCTCTGCGGGCGGCGGGTTGAACTGGTGCCAGCCGTCGGCGTCCCCGGTGAAGCGCATGCGCAGCGCGTCGTGGTGTTCCCTCAGTGCGTCCAGGGCGATGCCCAGGGCGGCGGGGTCGGGCGCGGCGTCGAGTTCGAGCAGCGCCGACTGGTTGAAGTGGCTGTGGTCGGCGCGCGGTGTGCTCAGGAACCACTCCTGGATCGGGGTGAGGGGCACCGCGCCGGTCGCCGGGCCGTCGTCGGCGTGCTGGGGAGCGGTGCCGACGACGGTGGCCAGTTCGGCGACGGTCTGGTGGGTGAACAGGTCCCGGGTGGCCAGGTGCAGGCCTTCGCGCCGCAGCCGGGAGACCACCTGCATGCTCAGGATCGAGTCTCCGCCGAGGACGAAGAAGTTGTCGTCCACGCCGATGTCCTCCACGCCGAGGACATCGGTCCAGACGTGCGCGATACGGCGTTCGGTGGCGGTACGGGGCGCGGTGCGCGGGCCGGCCGCGACGGCGGTGTGCGCGGGGCCGGGTGCGGGCAGGGCCCGTCGGTCCGTCTTGCCGTTGGGGGTCAGCGGCAGCCGCTCCAGTGGCACGAACACGGACGGCACCATGTGCGGGGGCAGCAGCGCGGCGAGGTCTTCGCGCAGCGCGGCGACCGGCAGACCACCGCCATATCCATGGCCATTGCCATTGCCATTGCCATTGCCGTCGGCGTCGGCGTCGGCGGGAACGACGTACGCCACCAACCGCCCGTGACCGTCGGCCGACTGACCGGCCGGTGGGCCGTCGGGGCCGTCGGGGCCGTCGGTGCGGACCACGACCACCGCGTCGCGCACATGCGGGCTGCGGCGCAGGGCGCTCTCCGTCTCTGCCGGTTCGATACGGAAGCCGCGCAGCTTGATCTGGTCGTCGGCGCGGCCGACGAAGCGCAGTTCGCCGTCGGCGCCCCGCCGTACCAGGTCGCCGGTGCGGTACATGCGCTCCCCCGCCCCGCCGAACGGGTCGGCGACGAACCGCCCGGCGGTCAGACCCGGCCGGTGGAGGTAGCCGCGGGCCAGCCCCGGCCCCGCCACGTACAGTTCCCCGGTCACGCAGGCCGGGACGGGGCGCAGGGCGGCGTCGAGGACGTACACGCGGGTGGCGCCGGCCGGGCGGCCGATCGGCGGTGCGCCGGCCGCCGGGCTCAGCGGACCGGTCCAGGTGGCGACGACGGTGGCCTCGGTGGGCCCGTACGAGTTGATCATCCGGCGGCCGGGCGCCCACCGTTCCACGAGGTCGGCCGGGCAGGCCTCGGCGCCGACGATCAGGGTGCGCAGCTGCGGCAGCCGCCCGGCGGTCGCCGGGTCCACGGTGGCCAGCGCGGCCGGCGGGATCAGGGTGTGGCTGATGCGGCGCTCGGCCAGCACCTCGGCCAGCCGTTCGCCGATCAACGGCCCTTCCTCCCCTGTGACGAGGGTGGCGCCGCTGAGGAGGGAGACGCACAGTTCGAGGACGGAGGCGTCGAAACTGGGTGAGGCGAACTGCAGCACCCGGTCGCCGGGGCCCGCCGCGTACCGCTCGGCCGCCGCCGACGCGAAGCCCGCCAGGCCCCGGTGCGTCACCGTGACGCCCTTCGGGCTGCCGGTGGACCCGGAGGTGTAGATGACGTACGCGGGATGGTCCGGGGTGAGGGCGGTGACCCGGACCGCGTCGGCGGGAGCCGTGTCCGGGCCGCCCGCCCCCCACAGGTCCGCGGTCTCCGCCAGCTCGGCCGGGTCGTCGAGGACGATCCGGGCGCCCGCGTCACGGACCATGAACTCCCTACGCTGTGCGGGGTAGTTCGGGTCGACGGGCAGGAAGGCGGCGCCCGCCCTGGCGACGGCGAGCTGCGCCACCACCGTCTCGGCGGTGCGGGGCAGAGCGAGGGCCACGACGTCCTCGGGGCCGACCCCGCGGGCGATCAGCCGGTGCGCGAGCCGGTCGGCGGCGCGGTCCAGTGCGGCGTACGACAGCTGCCGTCCGGTGTCCTCCAGCGCCACGGCGTCGGGGGTGGCGGCCACCTGCCGCGCGAACAGGTCCGGCAGTGTCGCCACCGGTACCGGCCGGGCCGTACCGCGCCCCTGTGCCGGCAGGGCCTTCAGCTCCTCGTCGGAGGCGAGCGGCAATGCGCCGAGCGAGCGGTGCGGGTCGTCCGCCACGGCGGTCAGCAGCGTGGCGAGCTGAGCGGCGAGGTGCTCGGCCGTGGCCGCGTCGAACAGGTCGGTGTTGTAGGTGAGCAGACCGTCCAGCGCGCCGGAGTCCGCCTCGGCGAACTCCAGGGTGAGATCGAACGCGGCGTGCCGGAGCTCCGTCTCGACGGCGGACACCTCCAGGTCCGGTACGTCGAGGCCGGCGGCCGGGGTGTTCTGCAGGACGACCATCACCTGGAACAGCGGGGTCCGGCTGGTGTCGCGCACCGGACGCACCTCGTCGACCACCTGCTCGAACGGCACCTCCTGGTGGGCGAAGGCGTCCAGCACGGTCCGCCGGACGTCGTCCAGGAACTCGGCGAAGGGCCGCTCGGCGTCGACGTGCGAGCGCAGCACCAGGGTGTTGACGAAGAAGCCGATCAGGTGCTGGATCTCGGCCTGGTCCCGGCCCGAGGTGACCGTCCCGACCGTGACGTCCTGGCTGCCGCACAGCCGGGCGAGGAACGTCTGGGCGGCGGCGACCAGCGTGGTGAAGAGGGTCGTTCCACGGTCCCGGCCCACCTGTCCGAGACGGCGTGCCACGCCGGGCGGCAGGGACAGCCGGGTGCTCGCGCCGGACCGGGTGCGCATCGGCGGGCGGGGCCGGTCTACGGGCAGGTCCAGCGGCTCGATGTCCGCCAACTGTTCCTTCCAGTAACCCAGTTGCTCCTCATGGCCGCTCGTGGTGCGCTGCCAGTGGGCATAGTCGGCGTACTGCACGGGCAGCGGCGGCAACGGCTCGGTGGCCGGGTCCAGTTCGGCCCGGTAGAGGTGGGCGAGGTCGCCGGTGAGGACGGCGGTCGACCACCCGTCGGTGACGATGTGGTGCAGCGTGAGCGTCAGCACGTGTTCGTCGTCGGCCAGCCGGATCAGGCCGGTCCGCAGCAGGGGGCCCTCGCGCAGGTCGAAGGGCAGGGCGCGGTCCGCCGCGAGCCGCTTCTCCAGCCGGGCCGTGCGCTCGCCCTCCGGCAGCCCGGACAGGTCGTGGAGCGGCAGCGGTACCTCCTGCGGCGGCTGCACGATCTGTACGCCCCTGCCGTCCACCGTGTCGAAGGTGGTGCGCAGCGACTCGTGCCGTGCCACCAGCTTCCGCAGGGCCGCCGCGAGGGCCCGCGCGTCGAGCCGGCCGCGCAGGCGCAGCGCCAGGGCGGTCACGTACTCGGTGCCGCCGGGTGCGAACTCCTCCAGGAACCAAAGGCGTTGCTGCGCGTACGACATCGGTGCCGTCGCGCCCCGGTCCACCGGTGCGATGACGGGACGCTTCTCGTCCGCGGTCCGGTCCCCGGTGAGCAGTCCGGCGAGTGCGGCGGGCGTCGGGTGGGTGAACACGGCCCGCGGCGAGAGGGTGGTGCCGAACTCCTCGGCGAGGCGGGAGGCCAGACGGATGCTGAGGATGGAGTCGCCGCCCAGCGCGAAGAAGTCGTCCTCCATGCCAGGCGGCCGGCCGCCCAGCACGTCGGCGAAGACCTCGGCGGTACGGCGTTCGGCCTCCGTGCGCGGTGCGGTCCGCGTGCCCCGTCCCGGGCCGGTGTCTCCTTCCGGAGCCGGGAGGGCGGCGTGGTCCACCTTGCCGTTGCCGCTCAGCGGGAGGGCCGTCAGCGCGACGAACGCGGAGGGCACGAGGTAGTCGGGCAGGGTGCGGCGGGCATACGCGCGAAGCTCGCCCGGGTCGTGTCCGGCCGGGCCCACGACGTAGGCGACCAGGCGGCGGGCGCCGGGGCGGTCCTCGCGGGCCACCACCGCCACGTCCGCGACGCCGGGGTGGGGCGCCAGCGCGGCGGCCACCTCGCCGGGTTCCACCCGGAAGCCGCGGATCTTCACCTGGTCGTCGGCGCGGCCCAGGAACTCGACCGTGCCGTCCGGGCGGCGCCGGGCCAGGTCGCCGGTGCGGTACATCCGCGCGCCGGGCGGTCCGAGGGGGTCGGCGAGGAAGCGGCGCGCGCTCTCGCCCGGGCGGCCGAGGTAGCCGCGGGCCACGCCCTCGCCGGCGATGTACAGCTCGCCCGCGCAGCCCGGCGGGACGGGACGCATGCGCGCGTCCAGGACGTGGACCCGCTTGTCGTCGAGCGGCCTGCCGACGGGAACGGTGTCCGGGACGGCCGCCGCTTCGTCGAGGGCGTGGGAGGTGGCGAAGGTGGTGGTCTCGGTCGGCCCGTAGCCGTCCACCACGGTCAGCCCGGGGCAGGCGGCCAGCACACGGCGTACGGCCGCCGCGGGGACCACGTCACCGCCGGTCCACACCTGGCGCAGCCCCGCGAAGCAGCCGGGCGAGTCCTGCGCCAGCAACCGGAAGAGCCCGGCGGTCAGCCACACGGCGGTGAGCCCGGTGCCGTCGCCCGCGGCGGGCGGGCCCGTGGCGATCAGGCGGCGCAGCAGCGCCGCGTCCACCGTCTCTCCGGGGGTCACGACCACGCAGCCGCCGGTCAGCAGGGGTGCCCATACCTCGAAGGTGGCGGCGTCGAAGGCGACCGGTGAGTGCAGCAGGACGCGGTCGCACACGCCGTCGGTGAAGCGGCTGTCCGTGGCCAGCGACGCCACGTCGCGGTGGCGTACCGCCACGGCCTTGGGCAGGCCGGTGGATCCGGAGGTGAACATGACGTAGGCGAGCCGGTCGGGATCCGCGCGCACCGGAGTGGGCACGGGAGCGGGGCCCGTCACGGGTGTGGGGCGGGCCGCGGCGACGTCCTCGGCGGTGAGCCGGGCCCGGACGTTCGCCTGCGCGAGCATGGTCCGGCGCCGCTCCTGTGGGGCGCGGCCGTCGACGGGCACGTACGCGCCGCCCGCCTTGAGGACCGCGAGCTGGGCGACGACGAGTTCGGCGCAGCGGTCCATGAGCAGGGCCACCCCGTCCTCGGGGGCGAGGCCGTCCGCGAGCAGCCGGGAGGCCACCCGGTCGGACCAGCCGGCGAGTTCGCGGTAGGTCAGCCTCCGGTCGCCGTCGTCCAGGGCGAGCGCTTCCGGCGTACGGCGGGCCTGCTCGGCGAACAGGTCCACCGGGCTGCGCGGCTCCACCCGGCGGGCGGTGGTGTTCCACTCCGCCAGCAGGCGCCGGTCGCCCGCGGTGAGCGGGTCGAGTGCGCCGACGCCGCCGTCGATGCCGTCGATGCCGTCGGCGAACCGGGTGAGCAGCGCGGCCAGGCGGCCCGTCGCCCGTTCCACCGTCCCGCGGTCGAAGAAGGCCGGGTCGTAGGCCAGGTCGAAGCCGAGCCGGTCGCTCACGTGGGCGCGCAGGCACAGCGGGAAGGTCGTCGCGTCGTCGGCGCGTACCTCGGCCACGCCCACACCCGTCCGGGCGGCGGCAGACTCGTCGACCGGATAGTTCTCGAAGACGACCATGCTGTCGAACAGGGCCTGCCCGGCCGGGACTTCGGTGAGCGCCTGGATACGGGCGAGGGAGAGGAAGTCGAAGCGCCGGTCCTCGCTCTGCGCCTCCTGAAGGCCCCGCAGCCAGTCCAGGACGGCGTCGCCCCGGACCCGTACCCGGGTGGGCACGGTGTTGATGAACATGCCGATCATCGTGTCGACGCCGGGCAGTTCGGCGGGCCGGCCGGAGACGGTCGTACCGAACACGACGTCGTCGCGACCGCTGTAGCGGGCCAGCAGCAGCGCCCAGGCGCCCTGGACCACGGTGTTGACGGTCAGTCCGGCGCGGGCCGCCGTCTCCCGCAGCCGCCGTGACACGTCCCCGTCCAGCTCGTGGTGGACGGACACAGCGGACCGCGCCCGGTGCGCCTCGGCGGGAGTGCGGTCGTACGGGAGCGGGGTTCGCTCGGTGACACCGGCGAGGGTGTCGGCCCAGTGGCGTTCGGCCGCGCCCTCGTCCTGTTGCCGCAGCCAGCGCACGAAGTCCGCGAACGGCCGCCGTACGGGCGGTGCGCCGTCCTGGCCGCCGGTGAGCGCGGCGTACCGTTCGCACACCTCGGTGAGCAGCTGCCCGGTGCTCCAGCCGTCGAGGATCAGGTGGTGGGAGGACCACAGCAGCAGCACCTCGTCGCCGGGCAGCGCGGCCAGGGTGATCCGGGTGAGCGGCGCCGCCGTCAGGTCCATGCCCGCCGCGCGGTCCTCGGCGAGCAGCCGTTCCGTCGCCGCGGCGCGCTCCTCGCGGGTCAGGGTCCGCCAGTCCAGGTGGGTGACAGGCAGTTCCACGCGGTCGTGGACGACCTGGACGGGGTGCGGCAGGCCCTGCCAGTGGACGTCGGTGCGCAGGACCGGGGTGCGGTCGGTGACCTGCTGCCAGGCCGCCGCGAACGCCTTCGGGTCAGCGACTCCCGTCAGCCGTACGGCCGTACGGTCGAAGTAGGCCCCGGCGGTGTCGACGAGCCCGTGGAAGAGCATGCCGGACTGCAGGGGCGTCAGCGGCAGGACGTCGGTCACGTGCCGTCCGTCGCCCACCAGCCGGTCGAGCTGCTGCTGGGAGAGATCGGCGAGGGGGAAGTCGGAGGGGGTACGGCCGCCCACGTCCGACTGCGCGCAGTGGGTCACGATGTCGCGGAGCGCCTCGCGCATCTGCTCGGCCAGGTGCCGCACGGTGGACTCGTCGTAGACGGCCGCCGGGTAGGTCCAGCCGAGTTCGAGCCGTCCCCCCTGGACCGCTCCTGTGATGTCCAGGAGGTAGGGGCGGGTCTCGTCCGGGTCGGCGTCGCGGCCGGCCGGTGGGAGCGCCGCCGCCCCGTACAGACCGTCCTCGGTGCCGCTGCCCGCGTCCCAGCGCCCGTGGTAGTTGAACCCGACCCGCGGGTGGGGGACGTCCGCGAGCGGGCTGTCCGGCAGGAGGTGGCGCAGGGCGCCGTGGCTGAGACCGTGCAGCGGCACCGCGCGCAACTGCTCCTTGACCGAGCGCAGGGTGGCACGCCATTCCGCGTCGGGCGCGACGGTCAGGGCGAGGGGGAACTCGGCGGTGAACCAGCCGACGGTCCGGGACAGGTCCACGTCGTCGAACAGGTCCTCCCGGCCGTGTCCCTCCACTCCGACGAGGACCGTGTCACGGCCGCACCAGCGGGCCAGCGTGCGGCCGAGCGCGCTGAGCAGTACGTCGTTGACCTGGGTGCGGTAGACCTCGGGCACCCGGCGCAGCAGCGCCTCGGTCTCCTCCTGCGCCAGCGTCACGGTGAGCGTGGCGGCGGTGCCGTGGGTATTGGGCCCCGGCCGCCCGGCGGGCAGGTCGGCGGGGGCGGCGGCGGTACGGGTCCAGTGCGCCAGGTCGGCGTCCAGGGCACCGGATCGCGTGTACTCCTCCAGTCGCTGCGCCCAGCGGCCGTACGAGGTGCCCGCCGGGGCGAGTTCGACGGGGCGGCCGGCTCCGGCGGCGCGGTGAGCGGCCTCCAGGTCGCCGAGCAGGATGCGCCAGGACACGCCGTCGACGGCCAGGTGGTGCACGGTGAACAGCAGGTGAGCAGGGCGCTCCGGGCCCCGGTCGAAGAGCAGGACGCGTACGACCCGGCCCTCGGTGGGATCGAGCGCCGCCTGTGCGGCGTCGGCCGCGCGCTGTACCTGTGCCTCCAGCTCCGGGTCGTCCAGGTGGGACGTGTTGTAGCACGTGAACACGGTGTGCGGCGCGTGCGGCAGCACCTGCTGGCGCCAGCCGTCCTCGGTGTGCCGGAAGCGGGTCCGCAGAGCCGGATGACGGCTCACGAGCGCGTCGACCGCCTGCTCCAGCGCCGACAGGTCGGTACCGAGGGCCAGTTCCAGACGCTGGGTCATGGTGAAACGCAACGCGTCACCGGGACGCCGGTGGTCGAGGTACCAGCGCTGGATCGGTGTCAGCGGGGCCTCGGCGGGCACGGTGTCGTCCGTACCGGACGCCGGCCGGGGCGCCGACTCGGCCACGCACAGGGCGAGTTCGGCGACGGTCTGGTGGCGGAAGACGTCCTTGGTGGTCAGGGCGAGGCCCGTCCGGCGGGCGCGGGAGACGATCTGGATGCTGAGGATGGAGTCGCCGCCGAGCGCGAAGAAGTTGTCCCGGGCGCCGACCCGCTCCACGCCGAGCACCTCGGCCCAGAGGGCGGCCAGCCGTTCCTCGGTGCCGGGGCGCGGTGCCACGTACGGTGTGCCGCTGTCGGGGCGGGCCGGAGGTGCGGGCAGCGCGCGGCGGTCGGTCTTGCCGCCGCTGGTGCGCGGGATGCGGGTCAGCGGCACGAACGCGGTGGGCACCATGTGGTCCGGCAGGGTCCGCCGCAGTCGCACCCGCAGCTCGTCGGCGGAGGGGGCGTGCTCCCCGGCGGGCACGACGTACGCCACGAGCATGGTGCGCCCGGCGTGTTCGCGGGCGGTCACGGCGGCGTCGGTGACGTCCGGCAGCGCGAGCAGCGCGGCCTCCACCTCGCCGGGTTCGATGCGGAACCCGCGGATCTTGACCTGCTCGTCGGCCCGCCCCAGGAACTCCAGCGCCCCGGACCCGGTCCACCGGGCCCGGTCGCCTGTGCGGTACATGCGCTCCCCCGGCGCCGAAACCGTGCCGGCCGCTCCGAACGGATCGGCGAGGAAGCGGGTGGCGGTCAGGCCCGGCCGGTTCAGGTAGCCGCGCGCGACCTGCGCCCCGGCGAGATACAGCTCGCCCGGTACGCCCGGCGGCACCGGGCGCAGGGCGCCGTCGAGGACGTAGGCGCGCAGGTTGCGCCCCGGCCGGCCGATGACCGGGCGTTCGGGGTGGTCGGCACAGCGGCCGTAGACGGCGTCCACGGTCGTCTCCGTGGGGCCGTACATGTTGTACGCGGTGACGCCGAAGTCGTCCTGGGCGGCGCACAGTTCGGCCCAGGTGTCGGGTCCGACCGCCTCGCCGCCCACCAGCAGCAGACGCGGGTGGTGGCTGCCTGGGGCGAGGAGTCCGGCGGCGGTGAGTTCACGGAGGAAGGTCGGGGTGACGTTGACCAGGTCCAGTTCCCGCTCGTGGACCTGGGCGCAGAACGCCTCCGGGTCGAGGCGTACGTCCTCGTCGACGAGGTGGACCTCCTGGCCGAGGGCGAGCAGCAGCGGCCCCTCCCAGGAGGTGTCGAAGGAGAAGGAGGCGCTGAGCGCGGCCTTGAGCCGGTGTCCGTCGGCGGTGTGCGGGGTGACGAGTCCTTCCCGGTGGTCGTGGCAGAGGTTGACCAGGTGGCGGTGTTCCACCGTGACGCCCTTGGGCCGGCCGGTGGAGCCGGAGGTGTAGATGATGTACGCGGCGTTGTCCGGGTGCAGTGGCGCGAGCCGGTCGGCGTCGGCGGGGTCGTGGGAGGGCAGTTCGTCCCAGGGCGTCCCGCGCAGGGTGTCGGCCGTGACGACCGTGTGCGGCGCGGCGTCCTCGACGAGGAACACGACACGCTCCTCGGGCAGGTCCGGGTCCACGCAGAGCAGGGTGCCGCCCGCCTTGAGCACGGCGAACACCGTGGCCAGCAGCTCCGAGGTGCGCGGCAGCCGCACGGCGACCACGCGCTCCGGGCCGACCCCCAGCGTGATCAGGTGATGGGCCAGCCGGTTCGCCCGCTCGTTCAGGGCCTCGAAGGTGAACGTGCCGTCCCGGGCCACCAGGGCGGTGGCGTACGGGGTACGGGCCACCTGCGCCTCGAACAGGGCGGGGAGATCGCCGTCCGGCACGGGCAGTCGGCCGCCCTGCCAGTCGTCCATGACCTGCCGCTGCTCCGCGGCCGTCAGCAGCGACAGCGCGCGGACGTCCCGGTGGGGTGCCTCCACCGCCGCCTCCAGCAGCAACCGCAGCCGTACGGCGAGCCGTTCGGCGGTGTCGGCGTCGAACAGCCCGGTGTCGTACTCCAGATAGCCGGTCACGCCACCCGGATACGCGTCGTCACCGTCGCGCGCCTCGCCACCGTCATGCGCGGCGTTCTCGACGAAGTCGAAGGCGAGGTCGTAGGCGGCGTAGCGAATCGGGGGCGTGAGCGGTTCGACGTCCAGGCCGGGCAGGTCGAGGTTCCCGGCGCCCAGATTGTGCAGCGCCACCATCACCTGGAACAGCGGGGTGCGGCTGGTGTCCCGCTCGGGCTGGAGGACGTCCACCAGTTTCTCGAAGGGCACGTCCTGGTGGGCGAACGCGTCCAGGACGTTGGTGCGGACCCGTTCCAGCAGCGCGCGGAAGGACAGTCCCGGCTCCACCCGGTTGCGCAGCACCAGGGTGTTGACGAACATGCCAACCACGTCGTGGAGTTCGGGTTGTTCGCGCCCCGCGGTGACCGTGCCGACGGTGATGTCGTCCTGGTCGGTCCAGCGTGCGAGCAGGACGGTGCAGGCCGTCAGCAGTGTCATGTAGAGGGTGGCGTCGGCCTCCCGGCCCGTCTCCCGCAGCCGCTCGATGAGCGCGGCGGGGAGGGTGAAGGTCACCAGGGCGCCCTCCCGGTTGCGTACGGCGGGACGCGGCCGGTCGGTGGGAGGCTCCAGCGGGGTGATCCCGTTCAACGCGTGCCGCCAGTACGCGAGTTGTGCGTCGACCTCGTCGGTGCGCCCGCGTTGCCAGGCCGCGAAGTCCGCGTACCGCACGGGCAGGTGGGGCAGCCGGGGCGCGCGGCTCTCGCGGGCGGCCGTGTACAACTCGCCCAGGTCCCGGCCCAGCACACCGGCCGACCAGCCGTCGGTGACGATGTGGTGGACGGCCAGCACCAGGACGTGCTCGTCCTCGGCCAGCCGCGCGAGACGGGCCCGCAGCAGAGGTCCGGCGCCCAGGTCGAAGGGGACGGACGCCTCGCGTTCGATGAGGGCGTCCAGGCGGTCGCGTGCGCCGGTGAGGTCGTCCAGCGGCAGGTCCACCGCATGGGGCTGACGCACTGTCTGGCGGGCCCGGCCATCCTGTCCGGCATCGGCGAACGTGGTGCGCAACGCCTCGTGCCGGGCGACCAGTCCGTCGAGGGCGGCACGCAGGGCGTCGGCGTCGAGCGGACCGCGCAGCCGCAGCACGGACAGGGTCGTGTACTCGGTGCTGCCCGGCTCGAAGCGGTCGAGGAACCACAGCCGCTGCTGCGCGTACGACAGCGGAGCCGGGGTGTCGAGGTCGACGGCCGGGATGACGTCGGCCGGTGCGGTGCCGTGCGGCGCCGGGTCGCCGAGTTCGGCGGCCAGGGCGGACAGCGTGGAGTGGGTGAACAGCAACCGGGGCGAGACCTCCGTGCCGAAGGCGGCGCGCAGCCGGGAGACGACCCGGACGGCGAGGATCGAGTCGCCGCCGAGAGCGAAGAAGTCGTCGTCGGCTCCCACCTCGTCGGTGTCGAGGACGTCCGCCCAGGCGGCGGCGACCGCACGCTCGGCGGCCGTGCGCGGCACGACGCGCTCGGCGTCCGTGGCGAAGCCGTCCGGCCCGGGAGCGGGCAGCGCGCGCCGGTCGAGTTTGCCGTTGACGGTCAGTGGCAGGGCCGCCATCGGCACATAGGCGGCGGGCACCATGTGAGCGGGCAGCAACTGCTCCAGGTGGGCGCGGAGTTCGGCGGCGGGTGGCGGTTCTGCGGCCGCGGGCGATCCGGTGGTGGCCGGCGGTTCGGTGTCGGCCGACGACTCGGTGACGTCCGGCGGTTCGGCGCCGCGCCGGCCGACGACGTGGGCCACCAGCCGGCGTGTCCCCGAGCCGTCCTCGTAGACGCTCACGGCCGCGGCGCCGACGCCCGCGTGGGTGTGCAGGGCGGCCTCGATCTCGCCGGGTTCGATGCGGTAGCCGCGGATCTTCACCTGCTGGTCGGCGCGGCCCAGGTACTCCAGCGTGCCGTCGGCCCGTCGGCGGGCCCGGTCGCCGGTGCGGTACATCCGCCGCCCCGGCGCCGCGTACGGATCGGACGCCGCGAACGGGTCGGCGAGGAAGCGCGCGGCGGTCAGCCCCGGCCTTCTCAGGTAGCCGCGGGCCAGGCCCTCCCCCGCCACGTACATCTCGCCCACGGCTCCGGGCGGTACGGGGGCCAGGTCGTCGTCGAGGACGTAGATCCGCAGGTCGGGTATGCCGGTGCCGATGGGGCTCGCGGCGCCCGTGCGGGCCGTGGTGCGGTCCAGCGGCTCGTGGGTGACGTGCACGGTGGTCTCGGTGATGCCGTACATGTTGACCAGGCGGGGCGCGGTGTCGGGGTGATGTGCGTACCACTCGGCGAGGCGGTCGACGTCCAGGGCCTCGCCGCCGAAGACCACGGTGCGCAGGGCGAGTCGGCCACTGAGCTCGGGGTGTTCGGCGTCGGCGCGGGCCAGGGGGTAGAAGGCGGACGGGGTCTGGTTGAGGACGGTGACCTGCTCGTCGGCTAGCAGCCGCAGGAAGTCCTCCGGGGAGCGGGCGGTGTCGTCGGGCACGACGACGAGCCGGCCGCCGTGCAGCAGGGCGCCCCACAGTTCCCAGACGGAGAAGTCGAACGCGTAGGAGTGGAACAGGGTCCACACGTCGTCC
Organism: Streptomyces sp. NPDC060205; assembly: GCF_042728395.1. Taxonomy (NCBI): domain Bacteria; kingdom Bacillati; phylum Actinomycetota; class Actinomycetes; order Kitasatosporales; family Streptomycetaceae; genus Streptomyces; species Streptomyces sp. NPDC060205. The sequence goes on along the minus strand of NZ_JBHWZP010000016.1, from coordinate 41,612 downwards.
TCGTCGAAGCCGAACCACTGGCGCGTCCGGCCGAACAGGCGCACGACGTTGGCGTGCGGCACGACCACGCCCTTGGGGCGGCCGGTGGAGCCGGAGGTGTAAATGGCGTACGCGGGGCTCTCCGGCAGGGGGCGGCGGGCCGGTGCGGGTCCGGTGGCGGGGCGGCGGGCGAGGTCGGCCCGTACGTCGGGAGTGTCCAGTACGAGCAGCGGGACGCCGGTGTCCCGCACACGTCCGGCGGCCTCCATGGTCGCCATCGGGGTGGTCGTCACCAGGGTCACCGGGGCGGCGTCCGCCAGCAGTTGGGCGACGCGTTCGGCGGGCAGCTTCGGGTCGACGGGCAGATAGGCGGCGCCCGTCTTGAGGACGGCGAGTACCGCCACGACGAGGTCGGTGGAGCGGGGCAGGGCGAGGGCCACGAACCGCTCGGGTCCGGCGCCCGCCTCGGCCAGGCGGTGGGCGAGGCGCCCGGCGGTCGCGTCGAGCGTGGCGTAGTCGAGGCGGTCGGTGCCGCAGGTGACCGCGATGGCCTCCGGAGTGCGGGCGGCCTGGGCCTCGAACAGGTCCACCAGGGTGTCCGCCGGCCGGCCGTGCGCGGTGCCGTTGAAGTCGACGAGCATGCGCCGCCGTTCCTCGGCGGTCGTCCAGGCCAGGGCGCGCAGCGGCCGGCCGGGATGCTCGGCGAACTCCGCGAGGAGCAGGCGAAGGCGGTCCGCGAGCGCCCGGACGGTGTCGGCGTCGAAGAGGTCCGGGTCGTAGGCCAGGTCGAAGCCGAGGCGTTCGCCCTGGTAGGCGCGGAGGACCAGCGGGTAGTTGGTGGCGTCCCGGGAGGCCACGTCCACCAGGCGCACCCCGGAGCCGGAGGTGCGGGCCGCGTCGAAGGGATAGTTCTCGAAGGCGACCATGCTGTGGAAGAGCGGGGTACCGGACGGCACATCGCTCAGGGCGGTCAGCTCGGCCAGCGAAGCGGCGGCGAACCGTCGCGACTCGGCCTGTACGTCCTGGAGTTCGCGCAGCCAGTCGGCGGCCGGGCGGTGGCCGTCGACGTGGACACGGGTGGGCACGGTGTTGATGAACATGCCCACCATCGACTCCACGCCGGGCAGTTCGTCGGGGCGGCCGGAGACGGTCGTGCCGAACACCACGTCCGCCTCGGCGCTGTGGCGGGCCAGCAGCAGCGCCCAGGCTCCCTGCACCACGGTGTTCACGGTCAGCCCGGCGTCACGCGCGGTGCGGGCGAGCGTCGCGGACACCGTGTCGGACAGCTCGGCCGTGTGGACGTCCGCCGACCTGCTCTCGTGCGTGCCGGTCAGGGGCCGGTCGACGGGCAGCGGTGTGGGAGTGGCGAAGCCGCCGAGGGTTGCCCTCCAGTGCGCACGCGCGGCTTCGGTATCCTGGTCGGCCAGCCAGCGCACGTAGTCGGCGAAGGACCGGCGCACGGGTGGGCGCGGCTCGCCGCCGACGGTGAGCGCCGCGTACTCCTCGCACACCTCCGTGAGCACCTGGGCCAGGCTCCAGCCGTCGAGGATGAGGTGGTGGGAGGTCCACAGCAGGTGCAGGCGCGCGTCGGGCAGCCGGACCAGGGTGAGCCGCATCAGCGGCGCCGACGCGAGGTCGATGCCGCGTGCGAGGTCGTCGGCGCGGAGCCGGTCGAAGCGCTCGGCGCGCTCCTCGGGGTCCAGGTCCCGCCAGTCGAGCTGGGTGAGGGGCACCCGTACGTCCCGGTGCACGACCTGGAGGGGTACGGGCACGTCCTGCCACACGACCGATGTGCGCAGCGCGGGTGTGCGGTCGGTGACCCGCTGCCAGGCCAGGCCGAACGTGTGCGGGTCGGCCACGCCGTCGAGGAGCAGGGCGGCCTGGTCCACGTACACGTCGTCCGCGCCGCCGCCGACCAGACGGTGGAAGAGCATGCCCTCCTGGAGCGGAGTGAGCGGGAGCAGGTCCTCCACGGCGCGCCCGTCGCCGACGAGGCGGTCCGCGGCGGCCTGGTCCAGGCGGGCGAGGGGGAAGTCGGAGGGGGTGCGACCGCCGGCGCCGGGACGGCCGCAGTGCTCGGCGATCGCGGCCAGCGCCGCCACCATGCCCTGCGCCAACTCCCTTACGGTGTCCGGGGTGTGGGCCTGGTCGCTGTAGTGCCAGGTGATCTCCAGCTCGCCGTCGGCGACCACGGCGGAGATGTCGAGCAGGTGGTCGAGTGGTTCGTCGGCGGCCATGTCCCGGCCGGGCACCTCGCCGGCCGGTGCGAAGTCCGCTCCTGCGGCGGTGTCCCACTGCCCGTGGTAGTTGAAGCACACCTGGGGCAGGGTCAGTTCGCGCAGGGCGTCGGCGGCCGGGTCGGGCGAGCCCAGGCGTGCCAGCGCCTCGTAGCTCAGTCCGCGGCGGGGCACGGCCCGCAGCCGCTCCTTGACGGCCTTCAGCGTGCCACCCCAGTCGGGGGCGGCCGGCGGTCCGGCCGGGGTGAGGGTGATGGGGTACTGGGAGGTGAACCACCCGACCGTGCGGGACAGGTCCACGTCTCCCGCGTTCAGGTCCTCGCGCCCGTGTCCCTCCAGGGCGACGGTCACCTGCTCGGTGCCCGTCCAGTCGGCGAGGACTCTGCTCAACGCGCCGAGCAGGACGTCGTTGACCCGCGTGCGGTAGGCGGCGGGCACCCGGCGCAGCAAGGCCTCGGTGGTGGTGCGGTCCACCCGGGTGCGGAAGGTGCGTACGGTTCCGGCGAGCGGGGTGCCCTGGCGGTCCACCGGCAGCGGGGTACGGGGCCGGGCGGCCTCCGTGGTCCAGTACGGCAGGTCGTCGTCCAGGTCGCCGGCCCGCACCAGTGCGGTGAGGTGCGCGGCCCAGTCGGCGAACGGCGTGGCCACGGGCTCCAGTTGGACCGCCTCCCCCGCAGCCGCCTGCCGGTAGGCCTGCCGCAGGTCGCCGAGCAGGATCCGCCAGGACACGCTGTCCACGGCCAAGTGGTGCGCGGTGAGGAACAGTTGAGGGCGACCGCCGGGCGGGGGCAGGAGCAGGGCGGCCCGGAACAGGGCGCCGGTCGCCGGGTCGAGGGCGGCTCGGGCGGTGTCGGCGGCGATGAGGCGGGCCTCTGCGAGGCCGGCGCGGTCCGCGGGATCCGCGGCGGCGGTGAGGTCGTGACGGGTCAGCAGGCCGGTGGCCGGTCCTTCGCCGGGGTGCTGCCGCCAGGTGTCGCCGGTCCCGCCCATCCGGCCGGTCCCGTCGGTCCCGCCGCCGGTCCCGTCACCGGGCTTCCCGTCGCGGGCGAAGCGGGTGCGCAGCGCCGGGTGGTGGGTGACCAGCGCTTCCAGGGCGCGTTCCAGGGCGGGTTCGTCTACGTCGTACGGCAGGTCGAGCAGCATCGACATGCTGAAGGGCCGCAGACGGCCGTCCCGGTCGCCGTGCGTGGCCGCGTACCACTCCTGGACCGGGGTCAGCGGGGCGGGCCCGGCCTCGCGCGGCCGTCGGGGCGCCGGTGTCTCGGCGGTGCGCCGGGACGCGGCGGCGGCCAGGTCGGCGACGGTCTGGTGGCGGAAGACGTCCCGCGAGGTCAGGTGCAGGCCGGCCGCGCGGGCGCGGGAGACGGCCTGGATGCTGAGGATGGAGTCGCCGCCGAGTTCGAAGAAGTTGTCGGTGACGCCCACGCGGGTGACGCCCAGTACCTCCGCCCAGACGCCGGCCAGCGTCTCCTCGTCCGGGGTGCGCGGTGCGACGAACTCCCGCTCACGGGGGGCCGCTTCGAGGTCGGGGGCGGGCAGGGCGCGGCGGTTCAGTTTGCCACTGGTGGTCAGCGGCAGCGTGTCGAGCACGGTGAACGACGAGGGGACCATGTGGTCGGGCAGGACGCGCCGGCAGGCGGCCCGCAGCTTGGTGGCGGTGGGCGGTTCGGCGCCCGCGGCAGGTACGGCGTAGGCGGCGAGCCTCAGCTGGCCGTGCGGGTCGGGGAGCGCGACGACCGCGGCGCCGGTGAGGTCCGGCAGGTCGAGCAGGGCCGCCTCGATCTCGCCCGGCTCGATGCGGTGGCCGCGTACCTTCACCTGGTCGTCGGCGCGCCCCAGGTAGTCCAGACGTCCGTCGGCGGTCCAGCGGGCCAGGTCGCCCGTGCGGTACATCCGGGTCCCGGGCGGGCCGAACGGGTCGGCGAGGAAGCGGACGGCGGTCAGGCCGGGCCGGCCCGCGTATCCGCGGGCGACCTGCTCGCCCGCCAGGTACAGCTCGCCGCCGACGCCGGGCGGCACCGGCTGGAGACGGTCGTCGAGGACGTACGCGCGGACGTTGGGCAGGGGCCTGCCCACCAGGGGGCTCCCCTCGCCCTCGATACGGCAGGCCAGGGCGTCGACCGTGCACTCGGTGGGCCCGTAGAAGTTGTACGCGGCCACGCCCCGGTGGCCGGCCAGCTCGCGCCACAAGGCGGGGCCGATCGGCTCGCCGCCGAGCATCAGGACGCGCGGGTGGTGGCGCGGGTCGGTGAGCAGTCCGGCGGGGAGCAGTTGGCGCAGGTAGGAGGGGGTGAGGTCGAGGAAGTCGACGCGGTGCTCGACGACGTACTCGACCAGTGCGGCGGCGTCGAGCCGGGTCGTCTCGTCGACCAGGTGCAGCGGGTGGCCGTCGGCCATCAGCAGCACCCCCTCCAGCGAGGTGTCGAAGGAGAACGACGCGGTCAGCGCCACCCGCAACGGCCCGCCTCCCGCGTCGGCGACGAAGCCCTCGCGGTGCGCGGCCAGCAGATGCGCGAGCGACCGGTGCGTCACGGCGACCCCCTTGGGCCGCCCGGTGGAGCCGGAGGTGTAGATGACGTAGGCGGTGGAGTCCGGGTCGGGGGGTGCGGGCACGGGACCGGAATCCGGACCCGAGAGGCCGTCCGGACCGACGGCCGGACCCGAGAAGCCGCCCGGACCGATGGCCGGACCCGAGCGCCCGCCCGGGCCGGCGTCCGGATCCGGAGGCATGCCCGGGCTGGCGTCCGGTAGGGGCGTACCCGCGATCCCGGGCCAAGGCCCAACCTCCCGCACCGCACCCAACGCCGCCTCGTCCAGCACCAGCGCAGACCGCGCGTCGTCGAGCAGGAACTGGACCCGCTCCTGCGGCAGGGCGAGGTCCACAGGCAGATAGCCAGCGCCCGACTTCCAGACGGCGAGGATCGCCACGATCATGTCGGCGGTGCGCGGCAGCCGGAGCGCGACCAGGCGTTCGGGGCCGGCGCCCCGGGCGACGAGGTGGCGGGCGAGCCGGTCGGCACGGGTGTTGAGCGTCGCGTAGTCGAGGCGGTCCTCCCCGGCGACCAGCGCGGTGGCGTGCGGGATGCGCTCCGCCTGCCGGGCGAAGAGCTCCGGGCAGGTGACGGCGGGGACGGCCAGCGCGGCGCCGTTCCACTCCTCCGTGATCCGCCGGGCCTCGTCCGGACCGAGCAGGGGCAGCGAGCCCAGCGGCCGGTCCGGTGCGGTCGCGGCGCCCTCCAGGGTGCGTGACAGCTGGTCGGTCAGCCGTTCCGCGGTGGCCGTGTCGAAGAGGTCGGTGCGGTACTCCAGCAGGCCGGTCAGCCCGTCCCCGTCAGGGACGAACTCGACGCTGAGGTCGAACGTGGCCGCCTGCCGCGGCACCGCGACCGGGGAGGCGGTCAGGTCGCGCAGGGCGGGGGTGGCGGGCGGGGCCGGGTGGAGCAGGACCATCACGTCGAACAGGGGGTTGCGGCCCGCCTCACGGGTCGCCCCCACCGCCTCCACCAGCCGCTCGAACGGCGTGTCGCCGTGCGCGAAGGCGTCGTTGACGGTGGCCGCGGCGGCCCCGAGCAGGTCGCGGAAGGAGCCGCCCGTGTCCACGGGGGTGCGCAGGACGACGGTGTTGGCGAAGAAGCCGACGGTGCGTTCCAGGTCGGTGCGGGACCTGCCCGGAGTGAGGGAGCCGAGGGTGATGTCGTCCTGCCCCGACCAGCGGGCCAGCAAGGCCTGGCAGGCGGCGACCAGGGAGGTGAACAGCGTGGTGTGCTGCTCGGCCGCCAGCTCCCGCAGCCGTGCGGTGGTCTCCGCGGGCACGGCGAAGGTGCGTACGGCGCCCGCACCGGACTCCTCACCGTCACGGGGGTGGTCCAGCGGCAGCCGGGAGGCGACGGCCCCGGACAACTGCGATGTCCAGTAGTCGAGTTGGCGCTCCATACGCGGACCGGAGAGCTGTTCGCGCTGCCAGGCCGCGAAGTCCGGGTACTGCGTAGCCACCGGCGCCAGCTCAGGCGCCGCTCCCTGCGCGAAGGCGTCGTACGCGGTGCACAGTTCCTCCAGCACGACCCCCATCGACCAGCCGTCGGTGACGATGTGATGAGCCGTCAGCAGCAGGATGTGCGCGGTGTCCGACTCGCGCAGGAGCAGGGCCCGCAGCAGCGGACCGGCGCCGAGGTCGAAGGGCCGCTCGTACTCCGTGAGCAGCGCCGCCTCCAGCGCGTACGACGGCGTGTCGGCAACCGGGAGCGGCACCGGGGCCGCCGGCCGTACCGTCTGCGCGGGCCGCCCGTCGCTCTCCTCGAACGTGGTGCGCAGCGCCTCGTGCCGCTCGACGACGGTGTCCAGGGCGCGGGAGAGCGCGGTGCGGTCCAGCGGGCCGGTCAGCCGCAGGGCGACGGCGCTGTTGTAGCGGGCGTCGCCGGGGCGCAGCCGGTCCAGGAACCACAGCCGCTGCTGGGCGAAGGACAGGGGCAGCGGCCGGGTGCGGTCGGCGTGCGGGATGCCCTGGCGGGCGGTGGCGGCCCGGCCGGCGAGGCGGCGGCGCATCGCCTCCTGGAGGTCCTGGGGCAGTGCGGTGGTGCGGTCTCGCTTCGAAGACGTCATGGTCTGCCGGTCCTCACCGTTCGTCGTGGTCGCTGTCGCCGCGTACGGCGTCTTCGAGTTCGCTGAGCACCTGTTCCTCCACCAGGTCGGCCAGGGCGGCGACCGTGCGGTGGACCAGGACGTCACGGGGTGTGAGGTGCACGCCGAAGGCGTCGTTGGCCCGTGAGGAGATGTGCAGGGCGCGCAGGGAGTCGCCGCCCAGGTCGAAGTAGTCGTCCTCGGCGCCGACGCGCGTGTCCAGCGCCTCTTCCCACAACCCGGCGAGGATCTCCTCGGTGGGAGTGCGGGGAGCGACGTGCTCCGCGGTCCGCGGCGCGTCCGGTGGGGGCGCGGGCAGGGCGGCCCGGTCGGTCTTGCCGTTCTCGGTGAGCGGGAAGCGATCGAGGACGACGTACGCGGTGGGCACCATCGGGCCCGGCTGGGTCGCGGCGGCCAGCGCCCGCAGCTCGGCGGCGGACGGCGTGTCGGCGCCGGGCGCGCGCAGCAGGTGGGCGACCAGGCGCGGCAGGCCCGGTTCGTCCTCCCGTACGCTCACCACCGCGTCCAGCACGGCCGGATGGTGTACGAGCGTGGCCTCGACCTCGCCCGCCTCGATGCGGTGGCCGCGCAGCTTGAGCTGGTGGTCGGTGCGGCCCAGGTAATGCAGTTCACCACAAGTGTCACGTCGTACGAGGTCGCCGGTGCGGTACATACGGGTGCCGGGCGGCCCGAACGGATCGGCGGTGAAGCGGGTCGCGGTCAGACCGGGCCGGCCCAGATAGCCGCGGGCCAGCGCCGGTCCGCTCAGCCACAGTTCGCCCGGCACGCCGTCGGGGACCGGCCGTCGGCGGGCGTCCAGGACGTACGCCCCGGTGGTGGGCAGCGGGCGGCCGATGGGCGGGGCGCCGCCGTTCGCCTCCAGTGCGTCCGACCAGGTGGCGACGACGGTGGCCTCGGTCGGCCCGTAGGAGTTGACCAGGCGGTGGTGCGGGGCCCAGCGGGCGACCAGGTCGGCGCCGCACGCGTCGGCGCCCACGGTCAGGGTCTTGAGGTCGGGCAGGGTGCCGGGGGTGTCCGGCGGCAGGGTGCCGAGCGCGGCCGGGGGCAGCAGGGTGTGGGTGATGCGCTCGGTGCGCAGCACGTCGGCGAGTTCGGCGCCGAGCAGCGGACCGGGCCGTGGGACGACCAGGCGGGCGCCCTGCGGCAGGGACATGCACAGCTCCAGCACCGAGGCGTCGAAGCTGGGGGTGGCGAACGCCAGCACCCGGTCGCCCGGCGCCACCCGGTAGTGCGCGGCCTCGGCGGCGGCGAAGGCGGCCAGGCCCCGGTGGGTGACCATGACGCCCTTGGGGGTGCCGGTCGAGCCCGAGGTGTAGATGACGTAGGCCGGGTCGTCCAGGTCCAGGGGGCGGAGGCGGTCGGCGTCGGTGGGCCTGCGGCCGGGGGCGCCATCCGGCCCACCGGCCCCGCCGACCCCGTCGACTCCCCCCATCCCTCCCTGCTCGTCCGTGAACAGCTCAGCCACCTCGGCGGCGTCGAGCGTGACGGCGGGCGCCGCGTCCCGCAGCATGAACGCGACCCGCTCCGGAGGGTAGTCGGGATCCACCGGCAGGAAGGCGGCGCCCGCCTTGGTGACCGCGAGCTGGGCGAGGACCATGTCCGCCGAGCGCGGCAGGACCAGGGCGACGAGCGTGCCGGGGCCCGCGCCGCGCGCGATGAGCCGGTGCGCCAGGCGGTTGGCCCGCTCCTCCGCCTCGGCGAAGGTCAGGGTCAGGCCGGGCGCGCTCAGTGCCGTGGCCGTGGGACCGCGGTCCACCGCCGCCTCGATCAGGTCGGGCAGGGTGGCCGGGGCGACGGGTGCGAGCTGCGGGCGGGCGGGGCCGCGCAGCAGCCGGGCCCGTTCCCCGGGCGGCAGGATGTCGATCGCGTCGAGGCGGTCGGTGTCCTGGGCGGCGGCCAGTTCGGCCAGCGTGTGCAGGAGCTGGGCGGCCAGGGAGCCGGCGGTGGCCGCGTCGAAGTGGCGCGGGTCGTAGCCGAGTTCGACGCCGAGCCGTTCGCCGGGCGAGATCACCACGGTGAGGGGGTAGTTGGTCGCCTCCCGGGCGTCGAGGTCGTGGACGCGGACGCCGTGGGCGCCGGCCGTGGCGTCGCCGACGGGGTAGTTCTCGAAGACCAGCAGACTGTCGAACATCGGCGTCCCGGCGGGCAGTCCGCTCCACGCCTGGAGGTCGGTCAGGGGTACGTGGTCGAAGCGGCGGTCCTCGGCCCGTACGGCCTGGGTGTCCCGCAGCCAGGTGTCGCAGGCCGCGCTCCCGTCCACGGTGACGCGGGCGGGCAGGGTGGTGATGAACAGGCCGGTGATGGTGTCGGCGCCGGGCAGGTCGGCGGGCCGTCCGGAGACGGTGGTGCCGAAGCACACCTCCCGTTCACCGCTCCACCGCGACAGCAGCAGCGCCCAGGCGCCCTGCGCGACGGTGTTGAGGGTGAGGCGGTTGCGGCGGGCGAAGTCCTCCAGCCGCTTGGTCTCCTCCGTGTCCAGCAACTGGGACAGCCAGGTGCCGGAGCGGGCCGCTGAACTCCGGCCGGGCCTGCGGTCGTAGGGCAGCGGCGTGGGAGCGGTGAGGTCCGCGAGGGCGCGCCTCCAGTGCTCCTCGGCGGGTGCGGTCTCGCGGGCCGCGAGCCAGGCCGCGTAGTCGCCGAACGGGCGGCGGTCCGGCAGCCGGGGCTCCTCGCCCCGGGCGAGTGCCGCGTGAGCGGCCATGACGTCGGCCAGGACGTGGAAGACGCTCCAGCCGTCCAGGAGGACGTGGTGGAAGGTCCACACGATCCGTACCTGGTCCGGGCCGAGCCGGATCAGGGCCAGGCGCAGCAGCGGAGCGTGGTCCAGTGCCAGTCCGCGGATCTTGTCCTCGGCGAGCAGCCGTTCCAGCGCCGTGTCGCGCGCGTCCGGGGGCAGGGCGGACCAGTCGTGTTCGGTGAACGGCAGCGTGGCGGTGCGGTGCACGGCCTGGAGCGGGGCGGGGACGCCGCTCAGCACGACGGTGGTGCGCAGGACGGGCGTGCGGTCGACCACGTGCTGCCAGGCGGCGGCGAGCAGACCAGGGTCGGACACCCCGTCGGCGACGAAGGTGATCTGCTCGACGTACATGCCCCGGCCGGGCTCGTCCAGGCCGTGCACGACCATGCCGGTCTGGGTGGGGGTGAGGGGGTAGAGGTCCACGAGGTCGCGTCCGGTGCCGACCAGCCTGTCCACCGTCGACTGGTCCAGGGACACGAGTGGGAAGTCCGACGGGCTGCGGCCTCCGGCGCCGGGTTCGGCGCAGTGCCGCACGATGTGCCGCAGTTCGTCGGCGAGTTCGGCCGCCAGCCGGGCGACCGTGTCCCGTTCGTGCACCTCGCGCGAGTACGACCAGGTGAACTGCAGGCGCCTGTCGCTGACGTGGCCGAGCACGTCGAGGAGGTGCGGCCGGTCCGCCGTACGGTCGAGGCCGCCGGCCAGTCCGGCGTACGGGGTGTGCAGCAGGCCGTCCTCGGTGGTGCCGCGGTCCTGCTGCCCAAGGTAGTTGAAGCCGACCTGCGGCAGTCCCGGCAGGCCGAACCGGTCGCGGTCCGGGTGCAGATGGCGCAGGGCGCCGTAGCCCAGCCCGCCCCTCGGCACGGCCCGCAGGCTCTCCTTGACGGACTTCAGCGCGGCTCCGGTGCCCGCGTCCCCGGGCAGGTCCAGTGCGACGGGGAACATGGTGGTGAACCAGCCGACGGTACGGGCCAGGTCGACGTCGTCGAACAGTTCCTCGCGGCCGTGGCCCTCCAGCGCCACCATGACCCGGTCCCGGCCGGTCCAGCGGGCCAGGACCCGTCCCAGGGCGCACAGCAGGACGTCGTTGACGCGGGTGCAATAGACGTCCGGTACGTCCTGGAGCAGCCGCCGGGTGTCGTCGGCGTCCAGGGCCACCGTCACCGTCTCCTCGCAGGCGGCCGTGTTGGCACCCGTGAGGTCGGTCGGCAGCGGTGTGGCGTCGGCGGACAGGCCCTGCCAGTAGGCGAGTTCGTCGTCGAAGCCGCCCGCGGCGGTGTGGGCGGCCAGCCGCTGGGCCCAGGTCCGGAAGGAGGTGCTCTTCGGGCCGAGGTCGGCCCGCTCGCCGGTGCGCAGCGCGCGGTAGGCGCTCTCCAGGTCCTCCAGGATCAGCCGCCAAGACACCGCGTCCACGACCAGGTGATGGGCGGCCAGCAGCAGCACCGGCCGACGGCCGTCGCCGCGGCGGCACAGGGCGGCCCGGAGCAGCGGCCCTGCGCCGAGGTCGAACCCGGCGCACAGGCGGTCGGCGAGGGCGCGTATCGCCGCGTCGGAGGCGTCGGAGCCCTCGGACGGGTCGCCCGCGGTCGACGCACCGGACCCGCCGGAGACGTCGTGCACCTCCAGGCCCGGCCCCTCCCCCGGCGCCGTGCCGTACTGCCGCCACCGTCCGCCGTCTCCGCCGCCGGACGGCTCGTAGCGCAGGCGCAGGGCGTCGTGGTGTTCCACGACGACGGCCAGGGCCGCCCGCAGCAGCGTCTCGTCGGTGTCGGCGGCCAGGTGGAAGGAGACCGCCTGGGTCAGCTGCGCGGGATCGCCGGTGAGATCATCGAACAGCCAGTGCTGGACGGGGGTCAGCGGTACGTCCCCGACGACAGGACCCTGTTCCGCCGCGGTCCGCGGGGCGGCCGGGTCCCCGGCCGCGGCGGCCAGTTCGGCGACGGTCTGGTGGCGGAACAGGTGCCGGGGTGTCAGGGCGAGACCGGCCCTGCGGGCGGCGGAGACGATCTGGATGCCGAGGACGGAGTCGCCGCCGAGCGCGAAGTAGTTGTCCCGCGCGCCCACTTCGGGCACGCCCAGCACCTCGGACCAGATCGCGGCGAGCACCCGCTCGGCGTCGGTGCGCGGCGCGCGTTCGCCGCTCCCGCCCGGCGCCGACCACACGGGGTCGGGCAGCGCGCGCCGGTCGAGCTTGCCGGTGGCTCCGAGGGGCAGCCGTTCCAGCGGGACGACGAGCGCGGGGACCAGGTGGTCGGGGAGCGTACGCGCGAGGAAGGCCCGCAGACCGGCGGAGCCGGGAAGCGCGGGGCCCGCGGGGACCACGTACGCCACCAGACGCTTGTGACCGTCGTGCTCGACCACGCGGGCCGCTGCCGCGGACACCTCGGGGTGCCGGGCCAACGCCGCCTCGACCTCGCCGAGTTCGATACGGAAGCCGCGGACCTTCACCTGGTCGTCGGAGCGGCCGAGGTACACCAGCTCCCCGTCGGCCGTCCACCGTACGAGGTCTCCGGTGCGGTACATCCGGCCGCCGGGCGGGCCGAACGGATCGGCCGGGAAGCGCGAAGCGGTCAGGCCCGGCCGGTCGAGGTAGCCGCGGGCCACCCCGGTCCCGGCCAGGTACAGCTCGCCCGGCACTCCGGCGGGCACCGGCCGCAGCCGGGCGTCCAGGGCGTAGGCGCGGGCGCCGCCGACGGGCCTGCCGATGAGCGGTACGCGGTCGGGTTCGGCCGGGTCGCAGGTGAAGGCGGTGGCGTAGACGGTGGCTTCGGTGGGGCCGTAGATGTTCATCACCCGGCAGCCGGGGACCGCCGAGCGGACCTGGCGAACGGTCTGCACGGGCAGTGCCTCGCCGGCGAGGACGACGGTGTCGGCGCCGACGCGGACGGTGTCCTCCGCCAGCAGCCGGCCCAGCGCGGAGGGCACCGCGCTGAGCAGTCCCGCCTGCCAGGGTTCCTCGCGTTCGGCGAGGGCCAGCAGGTCATGGACGATCTCGACGCGGCCACCCGCCAGCAGGGGCGCGAAGATCTCGAACACGGACACGTCGAAGTTGAGCGAGGTGGAGGCCACCACATGCTGCAGGCCCCGTCCGCCGCCGAACTCCGTGGCGGCCCAGTCGGTCAGGGCCAGCACCGACGCCTGGGCGACGACGACGCCCTTGGGCCGGCCGGTCGAGCCGGAGGTGTGGATGACGTAGGCGGGATGCTCGGGCAGCAGTCGTCCGTGCCGTTCGTTGTCCGTGATGCCGTCGCCTGACAGGGCGGCCAGGCGCGCGGCGCAGGCGGGGTCGTCGAGGGCGATCCGGGTGAACGGCCCGTCCGGCAGCCGCCCGCCCGTCTCCGCGCAGGTCACGACCGCTTCCGGCCGTACGTCGTCGAAGAGGAAGGCGATGCGCTCGGCCGGGTAACCCGGGTCGACGGGCAGATAGGCGGCGCCGCTCTTGAGGACCGCCAGGAGTGCCACGATCAGGTCCGGGGTGCGCGGCAGCGCGAGCGCGACGAACCGTTCGGGCCCGGCCCCGGCCTCGATGAGCAGTCGTGCCAACCGGTTGGCACGCTCGTCGAGCTGCCGGTACGTGAGCTGTTCCCGTCCGCCGCCGAGCACCGCCACGGCACCGGGGGTGCGCGCGACCTGGGCGCGGAAGGCCTCGGGCAGGGTGCGGTACGCCGCCTCGGACGGCGTCCGGTGGAGGGGCCCGGTGCGCGGGCCGCCGAAGCGGTCCAGCAGGCGGCGGCCCTCCTCGGCGGCCACCAGCGGCAGGTCTGCCAGGACCCGGTCCGGGCCGGTGGCCATCTCCGTCAGCAGCGTGCGCAGGCTCGCGCCGATGCCCTCGACGGTGGCCGCGTCGAAGGCGGCGGGGTCGTAGTCCAGGGTGACGGTGAGGGTGTCGCCGGGCGCGACGACCACGCTGAGCGGGTAGTTGGTCGGCTCCACATCGCGTTCCTGCTCCATCGCGAGGCCGTGCCGGTCCAGGGCGTCCGCGTCGAACGGATAGTTCTCGAAGACCACGATGCTGTCGAACAGAGGCGTGCCGCCCGGTACTTCGCTCCACGTCTGGAGCTGGGCCAGGGAGACGAAGTCGTGGCGCCGTGACTCCGACTGGGCGGCCTGCAGTTCGCCCAGCCATTCCAGCAGGCGGCGCCCGCCGTCGATGCGCGCCCGGGTGGGCAGGGTGTTGATGAACAGGCCGACCATGGAGGTCACGCCCGGCAGGTCGGCGGGACGCCCGGAGACGGTCGTGCCGAACACCACGTCGTCCCCGCCGCCGTAGCGGGACAGCAGCAGCGCCCAGGCGCCCTGGAGGACGGTGTTGACGGTCAGCCCGGCCGCCTGCGCCGTCCCCCGCAGCCGCGCCGACACATCGGCGTCGAGCGTGACCCGCACCGACCCGGAGGACGAGGTGCGGTGCGCCTCGGCGGGCCGCCGGTCGCGCGGCAGCTCGGTGGCGACGGGGAAACCGGCCAGCGCCTCGCGCCAGTACGCCTCCGCCCGCCCGGTGTCCTGCCGGGCCAGCCAGCCGAGGTAGTCACCGAAGGGGGCGCGGCCGGGCACGGCCGGGCGGCGCCCCGCCGTGAGCGCCGCGTACCGCTCGCACACCTCGTCGAAGACCTGGGCCGCGCTCCACCCGTCGAGCAGCAGGTGGTGGAAGGTCCACAGCAGGCGCACCCGCTCGGGCGACATCCGGATCAGGGTCAGGCGCATCAGCGGGGCCGTCTCCAGGTCGAGGCCCGCCTGCCGGTCCTCGTCGACCAGCCGCGCGAATTCCGTCCCGCGGCGCGCGGCGGACCAGCCGGACCAGTCGTGGTGCGTGACGGGCACGGTCGCCCGCCGCCGCACGGCCTGCATCGGCTCGGCGGTCTCCTGCCACACCGGGTGGGTGCGCAGCATCGCGTTGGCGTCCACCGTCCGCTGCCACGCCTCGGCCAGGGCGTGCGGATCGGTGACGCCCGACAGCACCAGCTGCACCTGGTTGACGTAGGTGCGGCTGTCGGGGTCCAGCAGGCTGTGGAACAGCATGCCGGACTGCATCGGCGTCAGCGGGTACAGGTCCTCGACCGTACGGCCGTCGCCCACGACCCGGTCCACGGCGGCCTGGTCGATGCGGACCAGGGGGAAGTCCGACGGCGTACGGCCGCCCGCGTCCGGCTCGGCGCAGTGCGCGACGATGTCCTCCAGCGCCCGGAGCATGCCCGCCGCGAGACCGTCGACGGTCTCCTCGCGGTGCAGGCGCCGGCTGTAGTGCCAGGTGAGCTCCAGCTGCCCGTCCTCGACACGGGCGACCACGTCGAGCAGATGCGGGCGTACGGACTCCGGTGCCTCGGCGCCGTCCAGGCCGCCCGGCACGGAACGCACCAGCGCGCCGCCCTGCGCCGACCACTCGAAGCGGCCCAGGTAGTTGAAGCTGACGCCGGGCATCGGCGCGTCGGTCAGGCGCTCGTCGCGCGCCAGGTGGCGCAGGGCGCCATGGCCGAGGCCGCGCGCGGGCACCGCCCGCACCTGCTCCTTGACGGACTTCAGGGCGGCGCCCCAGTCCCCGTCCCCCTGCCGGTCCGGGAGTTCGAGGGCGACGGGGAACAGGCTGGTGAACCAGCCGACCGTACGGGACAGGTCGATGTCGTCGAAGAGCTGGTCCTCGCGGCCGTGTCCCTCCAGGCCGACGGCGACGGTCCGCCGTCCGGTCCAGTCGGCGAGCACCCGGCCGAGGGCGGTCAGCAGGACGTCGTCGACACGGGTGCGGTAGACACCCGGCACCGCACGCAACAGGGCATCCGTGCGCCGCCGGTCGAGGCGTACGGTCACGGTGTCCACGTCGGCCATGGTGGTGCGGCCATGACCGTCCACGTCGGCCGTGGTGGTGCCGCCGACCACGTCGGCCGGCAGGGGTGCCGCGCAGTGCCGGGCCACCGTCTCCCAGTGCGCGCGCTGCGCGGCGAAACCGCCCGACGCGGTGTGCGCGCGCAGCCGCCGCGTCCACTCCTGTACGGAGGTCGTCCGCTCCGGCAGGCGTACGGGTTCGCCGGCTCGGGCCTGCCCGTAGGCGGTCTCCAGGTCCTCCAGCAGGACGCGCCAGGAGACGCCGTCGACGACCAGGTGGTGCACGACGAGGAGCAGGCGGGCTCCGGTGCTGCCCGTCATACCCGTGGTGCCGGTGGTGCCGGTGAACAGGCGGGCCGTCAGCAGTGGTCCGCTCGCGAGCTGGAAAGAGGCGTGCGCCTCGGCCGTCACCCGGGCCTCGGTCTCCCCGGCCGCGGGCTCCCCCAGCCCGCGCAGGTCATGGACGGTCAGCAGCTCGGGGGCCCCCTCGTCGGCTGCCGGGCACTCCTGGCGCCAGGAGCCGTCGGCCGACCGGACGAAACGGCAGCGCAGGGCGTCGTGGTGCGCGTACACGGCCTCCAGTGCGCGCCGCAGGGCCGCCTGGTCGACGTCGTCGGGCGTCTCCACGACGACGGACTGGTTGAAGAACTCCGGCCGCCGCGGCCCGGGTTCGAGGAACCAGTGCTGGATCGGGGTGAGCGGAACCTCGCCGCTCACCGGCCCGGTCCCCGCGACGGGTACGGCCGTGCCGCTGGTCGCCGCGGCGGCCAGAGCGGCGACCGTCGGATGCCGGAACAGATCCCTCGGTGTGAGGGCGAGCCCGGCCGCACGGGCACGGGAGACGACCTGGATGCTGAGGATCGAATCGCCGCCCAGCGTGAAGAAGTTGGTGTCGGCGCCGACCCGTTCCACACCGAGCAGCTCCGCCCAGATCCCGGCGAGGGTCCGCTCGGCCTCGGTGCGCGGCGCGCGGTACTCGGCGTCACCGGCCGCCGTCCAGTCGGGTGCGGGCAGCCGGCGCCGGTCCACCTTGCCGTTGGCGGTCAAGGGCAGCTCGGCCAGCGTGACGTAGGCGGCGGGCGCCATGTAGTCGGGCAGTTCGGCGACGACGTGCGCGCGCAGCTCGTCCGCGGGCGGTACGGCGGCCGAGGGTACGGGCACGAGGTGTGCGGCCAGGCGCTTGCGTCCGGCGTGCTCGTACACCGAGACGACCGCCTCGGCGACGGCCGGGTGGGCGGTGAGCCGGGCCTCGATCTCGGTGGGTTCGACGCGGAATCCCCGGATCTTGATCTGGTCGTCCGCGCGCCCCACGAAGTGCAGTTCGCCGTCCGCGCTCCACCGCACGATGTCTCCGGTGCGGTACATCCGCCCGCCGGGCGGGCCGAACGGGTCGGCGAGGTAGCGTGCGGCGGTCGCGCCGGGCCGCCCGGCGTAGCCGCGGGCCAGTCCGGCACCCGCGAGGTACAACTCCCCCGGTATGCCGGGGGGTTGCGGCTGGAGGGTGTCGTCCAGGACGTACACGCGTGTGTTGTCGAGCGGCCGTCCGATGGGCAGCACGGGCGGCAGCGGGTCACCGGCGCGGAAGACCCGCCGGGTCGCGAAGGTGGTGGTCTCGGTCGGTCCGTAGCCGTCGACGACGGTGAGGCCGGGGCAGGCGTCGAGCACGCGGCCCACCACGGCGCCCGGTACGGCCTCGCCACCGGTCCACACCTCATGGGCACCGCGCAGGCAGGTGGGGTCCTCCTGGGCGAGCAGCCGGAACAGGCCGGCGGTCAACCACAGGCAGCGCACTCCCTGCTCGCCGATCGCTCGGCGGACGACGGTGGCGTCCACGTCGGCCGGCGGGGCCAGCACGGCCGTTCCGCCGCGCAGCAGCGGCACCCACAGCTCGTAGGTGGCGGCGTCGAAGGCGTGCGGGGAGTGCACGAGGACCCGGTCGTGTCCGGCGAAGGCGCTGTCGAGGGCGAGCGCGGCGACGTCCCGCTGGCGTACCGCGACGCCCTTGGGGATGCCGGTGGAGCCGGAGGTGAACATCAGGTACTGGACGTTGTCCGGGTGGATCGCTCCCAAGGGCACGCCCTCGCCGTCCGCACCCGGCACCTCCGCACCCGGCACCACGGCATCCTGTACGTCGGCGGCGAGAAGGTCGGCCACGCGCAGTACGGTCCCCTCGGGCAGCACATCCCGAACCTCGGTCTGCCGGCCGGCATCGGCATCGGCATCGGCATCGGTGAGCAGTAGCCGCGCGCCCGCCTCGGCGAGCATCCGGCGCAGCCGCTCGTGCGGTGCCCGGCTGTCCAGCGGTACGAACACGCCGCCGGTGCGGACCAGGGCGAGCTGGACGACCACGAGGTCGGCCGAGCGGTCCATCAGCACGCCGACGGGGACCTCGGGCGCCACTCCGAGCGCGGCGAGCCGGCCGGCCAGCAGGGCGGCCCGGGCGTCGAGTTCCCGGTAGGTGAACCGCTGGGCGTCCGTCTCCAGGGCCACGGCGTCCGGCGTGCGCCGGACCTGCGCGGCGAACAGCTCCGCCACGGTGGCCTCGGACCCGGCCAGGCCGGTGGCCGTGTCGTTCCACTCCTCGACCACCTGGGCGCGACGGGTGTCCGTGAGCAACGGCAGCCGGGCGGGCGTACGTTGGGGCATGCCCGCCATGTTGGTCAGCAGGACGGTGAGGTACTCGACCATGCGCTCGACGGTGTCCGCGTCAAACAACCGGGGGTCGTAGCCGAGCCGCAGACCGAGTTCGGCGCCCGGATAGGCCACCAGGCTCAGCGGGTAGTTGGTGGTCTCGATGCCGTCCAGGGCGCTCAGCCGCAGTCCGTGCGCGGCGGCCAGGCCGTCGTCGACCGGGTAGTTCTCGAAGACGACGATGCTGTCGAACAGGGCGGCGCGTTCCGGGAGTTCGGTGAACCCCTTCATGCGGGTGAGCGGCACCTGGTCGTGGCGGCGGTCCTCGCTCTGCTCCTGCTGGAGGTCGCGCAGCCAGTCGAGCAGGGACCTGTCGTGCGGCACGGTCACCCGGGTGGGCAGGGTGGTGATGAACAGGCCGGTCATGGTGTCCGCGCCCGGCAGCTCGGGGGGCCGCCCGGACACGGTCGTGCCGAACACGACGTCGTCCCTGCGGGCCTGGCGGCTCAGCAGCAGCGCCCAGGCGCCCTGTACGAGGGTGTTGACGGTGAGCCCGGCCGTCCTGCCCAGTTCCTCCAGGGCCCGGGTAATGACCGGGTCCACGGTGGTGCGGACGGCCGCGGTGGACTCGGCCCGGTGACTCTCGCGCGGCTCCCGGTCGTACGGCAGCGAGGTCGCCTCGGTCAGATCGGCCAGGCGGCGCCGCCAGTGCCGTTCGGCCTCGGTCCCGTCGCGCTCGCGCAGCCAGGCCACGTAGTCGCGGAAGGGGCGCCGCTCAGGCAGCGGCTCCCGCCCGCCCGTGGCGTGTCCGGTGAACACGTCGGACAGCACCTGGAACAGGCTCCAGCCGTCCAGGACCAGGTGGTGGAACGACCACACCACCCGTACGCCGCCGTCGGAGATGCGGGCGAGCACCAGTCGCTGGAGCGGGGCCCGGTCGAGGTCGATCCCCTGCTCGCGGTCCCCGTCCAGGAGGTCCCGCAGTCGGTGCTCGCGCTCCTCCTCGTCCAGGTCGCGCCAGTCCAGGTGGGTCACGGGCACGGCCGCCTGCCGCTGCACCACCAGAAGCGGCTCGGGTACGTCCTGCCAGACGACCCGGCCGCGCAGTACGGGTGTGTGGTCGGTGACGCGCTGCCAGGCCGCCGCGAGCGCGGCCGGATCGGGTACGCCGTCCAGGTCGAAGGTCAACTGCTGGAAGTAGACGCCCAGATCGTCCTGGGAGAGCCGGTGGAAGAGCATGCCGGTCTGGGTGGGGGTGAGCGGATGGATGTCCTCCACCGCGTACGGGTCGTCGCCGGCGATCCGGTCCACGGCGGTCTGGTCGAGGCGGGTCAGGGGGAAGTCCGAGGGGGTGCGTCCGGCGCTGCCGGGCCGGCCGGCGTGCCGTGCGATGCCGGCCAGCGCGTCGGCGAAGTGCGCGGCCAGCTCGGCGACGGTCGCCCGCGTGTGCAGTGCGTCGGAGTAGAACCAGCTGAACTCCAGCGCGTCGCCGTCCAGCCGGCCCACGACCTCCAGCGGGTGCGGGCGCAGTGCGGCGGGGTCGGCGTCCAGTTCCAGGGTGCGGAACGGGCCCGCGTACAGGCCTCCGGTGGTGTCCGGGAGGCCGAACCTGCCCAGGTAGTTGAAGCTGACCTGTGCCTCGGGCGCCTCGGGCAGTGCCCCCGGGCGGGCGAGGTGGCGCAGGGCGTCGTGCCCGAGGCCGTGCCGGGGCACCGCCCGCAGCTGCTCCTTGACCTGCTTGAGTACGGTGTCCCAGCCGGCGCCGGGCGGGACGGCGAGGGCGACGGGGTGGCGGGTGGTGAACCAGCCGAGGGTGCGGCTGGTGTCCACGTCGGCGAACAGTTCCTCGCGGCCGTGCCCCTCGACGTCCACCAGCACGCGCTCGTGCCCGGTCCACGCGCACAGCACGCGGCCGAGCGCGCTCAGCAGGACGTCGTTGACCCTGGTGCGGTAGGTCTCCGGCAGGGTGCGCAGCAGGGCGGAGGTGTCCTCGGGTGTGAGCCGGACGGTCACCGACCGGGCGGAGGCGTAGGTGTTGGCGCCCTCGCCGTCGGTGGGCAGGGTCGCACCGGCGCCGGCGACGGCAGCGGTCCAGTAGGCGGCCTCGTCGTCGAAGCCGCCGCCGGCCGCGTGGTCGGCCAGCCGCCGGGCCCAGTGCCGCAGCGGTGAACTCTTCGGGGGCAGTGCCGCCGGTCCGTCCCGGCCCTCCCGGCGGGCGCGGTAGGCACGGTCCAGGTCCTCCATGAGCACGCGCCACGACACGCCGTCGACGACCAGGTGATGGACGGACAGGTGCAGCACGCGGGACCTGCCGGGGCCGCGGTCGTGCAGGACCGCGCGCAGCAGCGGGCCCCGGCGCAGGTCGAAGGCACCGTGGTGCGGAGAGTCGGTGTCCGGACCCGTGTGGCGGGTCAGGTGCACGCGGGGCGCCTTGTCCTCGATGCGCCAGACGACGGGCGGGTGGGCGTCCGCGCCTTCGGCACCGGCGCCCGCTGTCTCGTCATCCGTCTGCTCGCTCGTCTTTTCGGTGAGGAAGCGCGAGCGCAGCGCGTCGTGGTGGGCGACGAGGTCGTTGAGAGCCTCCTCCAGGGCCGCCGGGTCCAGGTCGTCGGGGACCTGGAACGACAGGGTCTGGGCGAAGCGCTCGGCGTGACGGTCGGCGCTCTCGAACAGCCAGCGCTGGATGGGCGTCAGGGGCGCGCCGCCGGTGGCGCCGACGAGAGCCGGGGTCGCGGGCCTGCGGCCGCCTGCCGCGTCGGCGCAGCGGGCGAGGGCGGCGATCGTCTGGTGGCGGTAGACGTCCCGGGAGGTCAGGGTGAGGCCGGCCTGCCGGGCCTGGGCCACCACCTGGATGCTGAGGATGGAGTCACCGCCCAGCATGAAGAAGTTGTCGTCCACCCCGACGCGGTCCACGCGCAGGATGTCCGCCCACACGGCGGCGAGGATGCGCTCGGTGGGCGTGCGCGGGGCCACGCGGTGTGCGCGGCTGCAGGCGGGTCCCGGGTCCGGGAGGCGGGCCCGGTCCAGCTTGCCGTTGGGGTTGAGGGGAAGGTCCGCCAGGACCATGACGGCCGTCGGCACCATGTAGTCGGGCAGGGTGTGGCCGAGGGTGCGGCGCACCTCCTCCGGTTCGACGCGCGCGTCCGGAGCGGGAACGACATAGCCGACCAGCCGGCGGTGGCCCTCGCTCTCCCCCACGGTGGCCGCCGCCTCCGCCACCCCGTCGAGTCCGCGCAGCGCCTCCTCCACCTCGCCGAGTTCGATGCGGAAGCCGCGTACCTTGACCTGCTGGTCGGTGCGGCCCACGTACTCCAGTTCGCCGTCGGCGGTCCACCGGACCAGGTCACCGGTGCGGTACATGCGGTCGCCCGGCGCGCCGAAGGGGTCGGCGACGAACCGGGTGGCGGTCAGCCCCGGGCGTCCCAGGTAGCCGCGTGCCAGTCCCCTGCCGCCCAGGTACAGCTCTCCCGTCACACCCGGCGGCTGGAGGCACAGCAAGGGGTCCAGGACGTACGCCCTGGTACGGGCCACGGGCCTGCCGATCGGCGGCGCCTGCGCCGGAGCCCCGTCACCGGCGAACCAGGCGGTGGCGTAGACGGTGGCCTCGGTCGGGCCGTAGATGTTGGCGATGTCGCAGCCGGGCATGGCCCGCCGCAGGTCCTGCACGGTCTGGGCGGGAAGGGCCTCGCCGGCCAGGACGACGGTGTCCGCCGTCACGGGCGTGCCGTCCTCGGCCAGCATCCGGGAGATCACCGACGGCACCCCGCTGATGAGTCCGGCCCGCCGGGGCTCCGGAGTGTCCAGAAGCGCGGTGAGGTCGGTGATCACCTCGATGCCACCGCCCACGAGCAGGGGGCAGAGCATCTCGAAGACCGACACGTCGAAGTTGAGGGAGGTGGAGGCCACGACGTGGGCCAGTCGCCGTGGGCCGAACCGCTCCTGCGCCCATGCCGCGAGGGCCGCGACACTGCGATGGGTGACCACAACACCCTTGGGACGGCCGGTGGACCCCGAGGTGTAGATGACGTAGGCGGGATGCTCCGGGTCGAGGGGCCGCACCCGGTCGGCGTCGGTGAGGTCGCGGCAGCCGAGGTCCCCGTCGGCGGTGCCGGTGTCCCCGTCGGCGGTGCCGGTGTCCTCCCGCGGAAGGCAGTCCTCCAGCAGCAGCGGGACGCAGTCCTCCGGCAGTGCTCCGGCGGTCGCGCGGGTGGCCAGGACCAAGGCGGGGGCCGCGTCGGCGAGCATGAGGCGGACGCGCTCGACCGGATAGCCGGGGTCCACCGGAAGGTAGCCCGCGCCCGTCTTCAGTACGGCCCACAGCACCGGCAGCAGGTCGGCCGTGCGTGGCAGGCACAGGGCCACCAGCGTCTCGGGGCCGATGCCGCGGGCTGCCAGCAGCCGGGCGAGCCGGTTGGCACGCCGGTTGACGCCGGCGTAGTCCAGGCGTTCGGCTCCGCAGGTCACGGCGGTCCGGTCGGGTGTCCGTGCCACCTGCGCCTCGAACAGCGCGGGCAGCGTACGGGCCGGTGCGCGGCCGGTGTCCTCGGCCGGCGGGTTCCACTCCTCCAGCACCGTGTGGCGTTCGTCCTCCGAGAGCAGGGCCAGTTCGCCCACCGTGCGGTGCGGACCGTCGGCCATGCCCTCCAGGAGCCGGCCCAGCTGGCGGGCCATCCGCGCCACGGTCCGGGCCTCGAACAGGCCGGTGTTGTACTCGACCGTCAGCTCGCAGCCGCCGTCGGTACGCGGCACGAACTCCAGCACCAGGTCGAACCGCGCGGCCGGCCGGGGCAGCGGCTGCGGCTCGATCCGTATCCCGTCGGCCCCCGGCGGGTCGCTGAGGGCCGTCTGCTGCACCACGAGCACCTGCACCAGCGGGGTACGGCTCGGGTCCCGGGGCGGGGCCAGTTCCTCCACCACCCGGTCGAACGGCACCGCTTCATGGGCGAAGGCGTCCAGCACCGTCGCCCGCATGCTCTCCACGTACCGGTCGACGGTCAGGGTGTCGTCCACCTCGCCGCGCAGTACGACGGTGTTGGCGAAGAAACCGGTCACGTCCTCCAGTTCGCGGCGTCCCCGCCCGGTGGTGACGGTGCCGAAGGCGATGTCCCGCTGCCCGGAGTACCGGGAGAACAGCACCGCCGCGGCCCCGGCGAACAGGGTGAACACCGTCGTGCCGCGGCCCCCGGCGAGCTGTCGCAGCCGCGAGAGAAGTTCGGCCGGGAGGTGCTGACGGTGGGCCTGACCGTCGGTGGTGCGCACCACCGGCCGGGGCCGGTCGGTCGGCAGTTCCAGTTGCGGCATGCCGGTGAGGTGCCGCTTCCAGTACGCGAGGTCCGAGGCGTTGCCGTTCCCGGAGCGCTGCTGCCGCTCCCACACGGCGAAGTCCGGGTACTGCACGCGGGGTTCGGGCAGTCCTGAGGGCAGGCCGGACACCTCGGCCCGGTACAGCGCCGCCAGGTCACGGGTCAGGATGCCCACGGACCAGCCGTCGGTGACGATGTGGTGCTGGGCCAGCAGCAGCACATGGTCGTCGGTCGCGCGGCGGACGAGCAGGGCCCGGGTGAGCGGACCGGTGGCCAGGTCGAAGGGGCGGACGAGTTCGTCGGTGAGCAGTTCCTCGACGGCCTCGTCGTGCCCGGCGGCGGGCAGGTGGGTCACGTCGGCGGTGCGCAACGGCAGTTCCGTGTGCGCGTGTACGTGCTGCACGCCCTGGCCGTCCTCCGTGGCGAAGGTCGTGCGCAGGGAGTCGTGGCGGGCGGACAGCCGGTCCAGGGCCCGGCGCAGCGCCCCGGTGTCCAGTTCGCCGCGCAGCCGCAGCGCGAGGCCGGTGTTGTACTCGGTGCCGCCCGGGGTGAGGTCGTCCAGGAACCACAGGCGTCGCTGGGCGCCGGAGAGCGGGAGCGGCCGGTCGCGCGGGACGGCCGGGATCGGGTCCGGGGGTGCCACGAGGGTCGACGGCCTGATCAGCCGGGCCAGCGCGGCGACGGTCCGCGCGGTGAACACGTCCCGGATCGAGAGCCGTGCGCCGAGTTCCTCACGGATGCGGGCCAAGGTGCGGGCGGCGAGGATCGAGTCACCGCCCAGGTCGAAGAAGTCGTCCTCGACGCCGACGGCTTCCGCCCCGAGGACGTCCGCCCAGACGTCGGCGAGGACGCGCTCCTGCGAGGTGCGCGGTGCCACGTGGCCCGGAGCGACCGCGCGGACGGGTGCCGGCAGCGCACGCCGGTCGATCTTGTTCTGCGGGGTGAGCGGCAGGGCGTCCAGGACGACCACGGCGGCGGGCACCATGTGCGGGGGCAGGACGGCTGCGGCGACCGCCTTCACGTCGGCCGCTTCCAGGGGGTGTTCCGGGCCGGCGGCGGTGACGTACCCGACGAGTTGCCGCCGTCCGGGCTCGTCCTCGCGGACCACGACCACGGCGTCGCGCACCCCGCCGTGGCGCCGCAGGGCCGTCTCGACCTCCCCGGGCTCGATACGGAAACCGCGCACCTTCACCTGGCGGTCGACGCGGCCCAGGTACTCCAGTTCGCCGTCCGCGTTCCGGCGCGCCCGGTCGCCCGTGCGGTAGAGCCGGGCCCCGGGCGGGCCGAAGGGGCTGGCGACGAAGCGGCCTGCGGTGAGGCCGGGGCGGTTGAGATATCCGCGGGCCACTCCGACTCCGCCGACGTACAGTTCCCCGTCGGTTCCCGCCGGCACCGGCCGCATGGCGGCGTCCAGGACGTACGTCCCGGTGCCGGCGAGAGGCCTGCCGATGCTCGGTGTGCCGCTGCCTGCGGACAGCGGGCCGGTCCAGGAGGCCACGATCGTCGTCTCGGTGGGACCGTAGGAGTTGATCATCCGGCGGCCGGGCGCCCACTGGTCGACGAGTGCCGCGGGGCACGCCTCGGCTCCCACGATCAGTGTGCTCAGCCGTCCCGGGCCGATCCGCGCGGGGTCGAGCACGGTGGCGAGGGCGGCCGGCGGGATCAGCGCGTGGGTGATGCGGTGTTCGTCGACCACCGCGGCGAGTTCGTCGCCCAGCCAGGGGCCGTCGGGCGGGACGACGAGGGTGGCGCCGGACAGGACGGAGATGAACAGCTCCAGCACGGAGGCGTCGAAGCTGGGCGAGGAGAACTGCAGGACCCGGTCGCCGGGGCCCACGGCGTACTGTTCGGCGGCGCCCGCGGTGAAGGCGGCGATGCCCCGGTGGGTGACGGTCACTCCCTTGGGCGTTCCCGTCGAGCCCGAGGTGTAGATGACGTACGCGGCCTGGTCGGCGTCCACCGGCGGGCCCGGGCGGTCCGGGGCGGGCCCGGCGGCCTCCATGACGGCGCGCAGGGCGGCCGGGTCGTCGAGGACGACGGCAGGCGCCGCGTCCGTCAGCATCAACGCGCGCCTCTCACGCGGGTACTGGGGATCGACCGGCAGGAAGGCGGCGCCCGCACGGGCCGCTGCCAGTTCGGCGGCGATCAGCTCCAGCGAGCGCGGCAGGACCAGCGCCACCGTCCGCTCAGGACCGGCTCCGCGCCGTACGAGATCGGCGGCCAGGCGCCCGGTCCGCTCCGCCAGTTCCCGGTAGGACCAGGTCCGCCGGCCGTCGGTCACCGCAGGCGCGTCCGGCGTGCGGCGCGCCCACGAGGCGAACAGTTCACCGAGCGGCAGCGGCTCCACCGTGCCGTCGGTGCCGCCTTCGGCGGTGACGTCTTCCGCCGGGGCGGAAGGGGACATCGGCACGGGCTCGTTGTGCAGGTCCGTCATGGGGGGTCCTTCGCAAGCGGTGGTGACACGGGTGCGCGCGGGCGTGGGGAGGCGCCCGGGCGCGGCGGGCCGCACGGGGCGGCGCTTCGGCGCGGGGAGGGGTACGGCGGGGCGGCTCGGCGTCAGGCGTCAGGCGGTGCCGACGCGGCGGGCCGTACGACCGGAGATCTGTACGCGGTCGACGCTGCCGTCGGCGGGATCACGGTGGAAGCGTCCGCCGGGTTCCCGCAGACCGGTGGCCGGGTCGACCAGGTCGCAGCTGAGATCGGGGTAGCAGACCAGGGGCAGCGGCAGGTCACCGTCGATGGACAGGGCGGGACGGCCGTCGGCGCCGAGGCTGATCCGGTACTCGCTCGTGCCGTTGCGATAGGTGCCCGCGCACTGGGGGAAGGCGATGGGGCCGCCCCGGTCCGGGCGCACGGGAGTGACCGGCACGCGCAGGCCGGTGAGCCGGGTGAGCTGGTCGGCCAGGTCCCGCCACAGGGCGGTGGCGCCGCCGGCGTTGCCGGTGAAGGCGACCACGACGCCGCTGCGGGGCTCCGCGCGCAGATGGCAGGAGGTGCCCTGGGCGTTGCCGTCGTGGCCGCACCACCAGCGGTCGTCCTGCTGGTAGAGGGCGGCGCCAAGGCCCCAGGCGTCTGCCAGGGGGCCGGCTTCGGTGCCCTCCTCGGGGCGCCGCATCAGCGCGGCGGTGACGGACGGGAGGACGGCGGACCGGCCGATCAGGGTCCTGCCCAGGGCCAGCAGATCGGGGGCGCTCGCCAGCAGGGCGCCGGCCGGGGCCTCGACGGGCGCCAGGCTCTGCCGGGCCGGCCGCACGGCTCCCGTCGCCGTGTTCAGGGCGTGGCCGCCGGCGGTGGGGCGGGAGGGGGTGCTGTCGCCGAGGAAGGCGGGGGTGATGCCCAGCGGTTCCAGCAAGAGCACGCGGACGGCTTCGTGCCAGGTCATGCCCGTCACGGTTTCGATGAGCCGCCCGGCGGCCACGTAACCGGCGTTGGAGTAGGAGAAGTCCGTCCCGGGGTCGAACAGGGCGTCCTCGGCGGTGCAGACCGCCGAGAGATAGCGGGAG
Source organism: Streptomyces sp. NPDC060205 (assembly GCF_042728395.1). Classification (NCBI taxonomy): domain Bacteria; kingdom Bacillati; phylum Actinomycetota; class Actinomycetes; order Kitasatosporales; family Streptomycetaceae; genus Streptomyces; species Streptomyces sp. NPDC060205. Next base: position 14,773 of record NZ_JBHWZP010000016.1, on the reverse strand, counting down.
GCCGTCATGCCTGCCGCGGTGTCCGAGTCGGGGCCGGTGGGCAGGCCGGCCGTGTGGGAGAGCAGGTGACGCACGGTCACCTTGGGTAAGTCCTGGAACTCCGGCAGGACATCGGCGACGGACTCGTCCAGACCGAGATCCTCGTCGTCGATCAGGAGCATGACAGCAGCGGCCGTGTACGTCTTGGTGACGCTGCCCAGTGGCACGGCGGTGTCGGCCGTGAACGCGGTGCCCCGGACGGCGTCGGCCGTGCCGGTGTGCACGCTGACGATCTCCGTCCCGGTGTCCACGGCCAGATGGGCGCCGGGTACGCGATGGGTCCGCGCGAGGCTGTCGAGACGGTCCTGAAGTACGCGGCGTAAGGGGGACGACGGCGGGGCGACTTGAGCGGTGGTGGGGTAAGGCATGTGAAGGGGACTCCCACTGATACTTGGTGTGTACGTGACGCCGGAGGCCGATGGGGATGAGCGGAACGGCCCCCGCGTCGGTGCGGGTGATGCGCTCTTGCCTGCTAGTTCCTTGCGACTTCGACGGGCAGATGGCGTACGCCGACGATGACGCCCGGGTTCTGGAAGGTGACTTCTCCGTAGGCGGGGACGCGCAGATCGGAGAAACGTTCAAGCAGCATCCGGAGCGCGATACGCGCCTCCAGCCGGGCGAGCGGTGCGCCGAAACAGAAGTGGATGCCGTGACCGAAGGTCAGATGGGGATTCGGGCTGCGGGCCGGATCGAAGACGTCCGGTGAATCGAAGCGGGAGGGATCGCGGTTGGCGGCGCCCAGATGGGCCACCACCATCGCGCCCGCGGGAAGGTCGTGCTCGCCGATCGCCACGGGGCGTGTGGCGCGTCGGCCGAGTTCCGCGAAGGGAGGCAGCCAGCGCAGTACCTCCTCGACGGCGTCCGGCAGCCGGCCCGGGTCGGCCCGCAGCGCCGGGAGGGTGCCGGGGTGCCGGTCGAAGGTGACGACCGCGTTGCCCAGCAGGGCCGTGGTGGTGACGTGCCCGGCGACGAGCAGCAGGGCGACGAACCCGACGATCTCCTGGTCCTCCAGGCGGACCCCGTCCACCTCGGCGGCCACCAGTCTGCTGGTGAGATCGTTCCCCGGATTCGCCCGGCAGCGCCGGATGTGGTCCAGGACGTAGCCGTTCATCGCCCGGACGGTCGGGGCGATGGCTTCGAGGGCGCGGGCCAGGTCGTCCATGGTGGGCGCTTCGCCGAGTTCGTCGCCGCCGAAGAGGGTGGCCGCCCATTCCTGGAAAAGCCTGTGGTCGGCTGCCGGTATGCCGAGCAGTTCGGCGATGACGATGATGGGCAGCGGGTAGGCGAGCGTGTCGACCAGATCGAAGCGGTCACGGTCGGCGACCTCGTCCAGCAACCGGCCGCACACATTCTCGATGCGCGGCTCCAATCCGCTCACCACGCGGGGAGTGAATGCCTGGCTCACGAGAGTTCGCAGTTTCCGGTGCTCCGGCGGATCCATACCGACGAAATTGCCTTGCCGGAAGACCTCGAAATCCTCCTGCTTCGGCGCGATGGACGAGAAGTCGGAGGAAAACGTCGCCGGGTCGGCCAGCACGGCGGCCACCGACTCGTGATCCACCACCTGCCAGGCGCTCTGCTGTTCGTCGTAGTGCACCGGTCCTTGTGCGCGTAAGGACCGCCATCGATCGTTCAGCGCGTCGAAGGGTAAGTGTTCCTGTTGCGATGCGTTGCCGGTCACCTGTTCTCCTTCGTGCGGTACGCGGGGACGGCGGAACCGCAGACGGGACGGCTGACGTCGCGCCCCGGCCCGGCGGCGGATCCCGGGCGCGACCTGGGGTGATCGCGGTCGACGATCGCCCTGGGCGCGCGAGCGGCTGACATCACGTATCTCCAATGAGTGCACGTCCCGCGCTGCGTTCGCGCGGCGAATTGCCTTTGCCTTTACCTCACGTATGCCGGGCCTTTGGGTGGGGCCGGACGTGCTGTCGACACACGCGAAACCGTGCATAGCCGCCGGGCGGGGCGGACATGACCGGGGTGAATATCCTCGACCCCGTCGAACCCGGCGACAGTCTTCATGGTGGGTCAACCGAGAGCAACCCCCCGAAGTCGGGTGGAGGGTATATCGGCAAGCCATAGCGCATTGTCTGCGAGCAGCCCGCACTAAACGCGTCGGCGATGGTCCGGCCCGCTTCACCGCCCCCCACGCGTGCCCCGGAAGCAGATGGCTAAACAGCCGAATCCACAGAACCTGGAACTGCCCTTGAGCGGCCGTCGGCCGCATCTCCCCTCACCTGCGCAGAGATTGCTCACAGCGGCATCCCGGCAGGGAAATAAAAAAGCGGAACACTTCATTCGAAGACCGTCCGGACGCGGGAGCCGTTCGGCACCGGACCGGGAGACCGAACTCCCCCTACCGTCGGTCACCCTGCCGGCCCGTCACCGACTTCGGCTGAATTCCGCCCGGAGCGCGCGGGGCGCACTCCCCTGCGGCACACGCGAGTTCGCGCGCCGAGCCCCACGGCCCTCACTGGTCGCCTCCGCCAAAGTGCGGCCCTGCCCGACGGTTTCGCCCCCGAGCGGTCGCATCGCAAGGAAGGCAGCACGGTGAACCCCTTCGTGCCCTGCACCGACGCCGTGCGGGGATTCGTCTTCGACGTCGTCTCCCGTCTGCTCCACGAGGTCCCCGCCCACCCGGGCGAAGCCGCCTGAGGAGTCCTCTTCGCGGGGCGGGTGCATAGGATCCGCGCATGACTCTGCGACCTGTTCTGGTGAACATCAAGGCCGTCGACGATGCGGCGGTCGGCCGGTTCTGGGGCGACGCGCTCGGCTGGCGTGTCACGAGCGGGGGATCGGGTGCGACCGCCGTTCACCCCGACGGCTTCGACTGGCTGGACCCGGGCAGCGGCGTCTGCGTCGACGTCGTCGCCGTCCCGGAAGCCAGGGCGAGGACGAAGAACCGTGTGCACCTCGATCTCGCCACCACTTCCGAAGCCCATCAGGCGGAACTGGTGGCCCGCCTGAGGGATCTCGGTGCGACGCCCGCCGACGTGGGCCAGGGCGCTGTGCCGTGGACGGTCCTCGCCGACCCCGAGGGCAACGAGTTCTGTGTGCTGGAGCCCCGGGAGATCTACCGGGACACCGGGCCGATCGCCGCCGTGGTGGTCGACTGCGCGGATCCGCGGGCCATGGCCCGGTTCTGGGGCCAGGCGATGGACTGGACCCTGCACCGGGTGACCGACGAGCAGGCGGTGTGGCGCTCCGCCGAAGGTGTCGGTCCGTACCTTGAGTTCCTCCGCTCGCCCGAGGCAAGGACGGTCCCGGACCGCGTCCATCTCGACCTGGTGCCGGGCCCCGGCGACGACAAGGCGGCGGAGGTGGCCCGGCTGCGGGCCCTCGGCGCCACCGACCTCGACGTCGGCCAGGGGAACGTCCCGTGGACGTGCCTGACCGACCCGGAGGGCCATGAATTCTGCGTCCTGTCGCGCACGTGAAGCAGGTGATGCACGTGAAGCCCGCGATGCGCGTGAAGCGGCAAGCGCTCAGCTGTTCCTGGCCGTTGCCGATGAGAGCGAGGCCTCTTCCAGCGCCCGGCGCCACAACTCCGTGACCTGAGTCCGCAGCCGTTCCGTGTCGACGCGTTCAGGGTCGACCAGGCGTTGCATACCGATCCCCCGGAGCTGCGCGACGATCGCGGTCGCGGTCTCGTCCGGTGCCACCTCGGGACGGATCGTGCCGTCGGCGATCCCGGCGGCGACGTCCTCGTACAGATCCGCATGGAATGCCTTGTTCCGCTCGCGGAAGAGCTGCGTCAGTTCCGTCGCCGTCGCGGACTCGGTCCAGAGCTTGAGGAAGACCCTGTTCAGCACGCCCATACGGCCGAGTCCCCCGATGTAGCCGTCGATCAGTCGCAGGAGACGGTCGAGCCCTGGCGGCAGGCCGTCCAGTCCCGGCACGAATCCGGCCTGCGCCGAGCGTGCCAGGCACTCGACGAGCGCCTGCTTCGATCCGAAGTAGTGCGTCACGAGTCCGCGGCTGTATCCGGCGCGCTCCCCCACGCCCGCCAGTGTCAGCGCGCGCACGCCCTGTTCGTCGACCACCTCGGCGGCGGCCGTGAGCAGAGCGGTCTCGGCTTCTTCACGGCGCTGCTTCTGCGTGCGGCGGGCGGTGGTCATGGGACCGACCCTACAAGAAACTTGTCATACGGCCAACAAGTGCATAAGAATGCGCTGTCGGCGGCGCCTGCCCCGAAGGCATGCCGTAGACCGGAACGGGAGGCATCGGATGATGCGAACCCCTCGTCGTGCGCCGCGATCGGACGCGCGGGAGAATCGCGCCCGCATCATCGAGGCCGCGCACACCGCCTTCACCGGCGACCCCTCGGCGAGCCTCCAGGCGATCGCGAGAGCGGCCTGCGTGGGCCAGGGAACGATGTACCGCCACTTCCCCGACCGCGAGGCCCTGCTGCTGGCCGTCTACCGCGACGAGCTCGACGCGCTCGTCGCCGCCGCTCCGCTCCTGCTGCGCGCGTACGGGCCGCTGGAAGCCCTGCGCCGCTGGTTCGAGCGCCTCGCCGCCGACGCCCGCGCCAACGGCGGGGCGTCCCTGGCCGTGGCGGCCGCCACCCGTGCCGGCCGCCGGCACCCTCCGGTCGTCGCCGCCGTGGAGCTGCTGCTCCGTGCGGGCAAGGAGGCGGGGCAGGTACGACAGGACGCCGAGGCGGAGGAGGTCCTCGCGCTGGGGTCCTGCCTCTGGAGGACGGACGACGGACGGGCGGACGGCGGGACCCCGTGTCCGGAACGCAGTACGAGGATGCTCACCGTCATCATCGACGGTCTGCGCGCCGACGCACGGCCGTGAGGTGCGCGGCTCGCACTACGGAGTGACGCGGTCGGAGGAGGGCCAGAGGTAGGGCAGGTCGTCGGGAACGTCCGGGAACAACGGGGTGTAGAACTCGGGCGCCTTGCGCACCAGCGCCGACCGGTGACTGCGGTGGAAGTCGGGGTCACCCAGCCAGGGCGGCAGCTCCCCCTCGTCGGCGAGGTCGTCCTGGATCCGCACGGCGGCCCCCGGGCGGGCCAGGCCGAAGTCGGTGACGAGCGTGGTGGCACAGGTGTCGGCACGCCCCTCCGCCACCCACACGGCACACACGTCCAGGCCGTACCGGACCAGGGCCTCCTCGTAACCGATCCACATACGTACCGCGGGATGGTGGCGCCATCCGTAGCCGGGCACGGTCAGCCCGCGCAGCACCTGAAGGGCCTCGACCCGCTGCTTGCCCAGGCGCGCCTGGTCGAGGACGGCGGCGGACCGCGTGAAGTCGGAGTACGGAAGAAAGGTCTGCACGGAGCATGCCTACCGCGGCGGGCCCGTTCCCATACGGACCCGCACGCGTACCGTCCCCGCACGCGTACCGTCCCCGTACGTGCACCGGCGCCGTCCGCATCCTGGCCGTCCGCATCCTGGCCCGTACGGACGATCCGGGCGCAGCCGCTCACCTGGGTGGGCACACCTGTCGGCGCGGCCCGCATCTGTCCACGTGGTGCGGCTGGAAGATCGGTTGTGGAACGTGCGTACGCGGGTACGCGGAGTCGGGGTGCCGACGGCGGCCACGTCGGCGGATTCCACGCGGCACGCCGGACGCCGTCAGCCGGATGCCGTCCGCCGGATGTCGTCAGCCGGACGCCGGACGTCGCACGCCGCCGGTCACACGTCGCCTGCCGAACAAGGAGAGTGCCCATGGCCGCTACTCGCGGAGAACCGGATGTCCTGGTGGTCGGCGGAGGTCTCGCCGGTCTGGCCTGCGCCCGCGACCTGGTGGATGTCGGTCTCGACGTCAAGGTCCTGGAGGCCTCCGACGAAGTCGGCGGGCGCATGCGCTCCGACCGTCACGAGGGCTTCGTCGTCGACCGCGGCTTCCAGGTCTTCAACACCGCCTACCCTCAGGTCCGCCGACGGCTGCCACTGCGCGAACTGCGGCTGAGGCCCTTCACCCCCGGCGTCCTCGTGCACACCGAGGACGGACCGCTGCGTTTCAGCGACCCGACGCGCAGACCGCGCACTCCCCAGATGCCTCCCAGGGCACGCAGTCTCCGCGATCTGCGTCCCGGCCGACTGGCGGGCACACGCGATCTCGTCGCGCTGGGCGCCCTGTCGGGCCGGGACATGCTCGCGCCCGCACGGCTGCTGAAACGTGAACGCGGCGAGGACCGCACCACCCGTACCGCGCTCGCGGCGGCGGGGTTCTCCGAGGAGTTCGTCGAGCGCTTCTTCCGGCCCTTCCTCTCCGGCGTCTTCCTGGAGGACGAACTGGAGACCTCGGCACGCGTCTTCCACCTCGTGTGGCGCAGCATGCTGCGCGGCACGCTGTGTCTGCCGGACGAGGGCATCGGAGCGGTCCCGCGCGCGCTCGCCGCCGCGCTCCCCCGGTCGACCGTACGGCTCGGCACCCCGGTGGCCCGGCTCACGGACGACGGGGTCGAACTGGCCACGGGGACCACACTTGCGGCCCGCGCCGTGGTGGTGGCCACCGGCCCCGGTCCGGCCGCCACGCTGCTGCCGGACCTCGACGTGCCCGCGTACCGCGTGGTGACGACGTACTACCACGCGGCGACACGTTCCCCGCTCCCCGAGCCCACCCTCGTCACCGACACCCGCAGACGGTTCCTGAACTCCTGTGTCCTCAGCGAGGTGGTCCCCTCGTACGCGCCCGCGGGCATGTCGCTGATCGCGACCTCGGTGCTCGGCAAGGACACGGAGGGCCGTGAGCGGGAGGTCCGGACGGCACTGGCCGACGCGTACGGCGCCGACACCGATGACTGGGATCTGCTGACCGTCCGTACCGTGCCGGACGCGCTGCCCGTCATGGCGCCCCCGCAGCCGCTCAGCCGGACCGCCCGCGTCGCACCCGGCCGGTACGTGTGCGGCGACCACCGGGCCACGGGCTCGGTGCAGGGCGCGCTGGCCTCGGGCGCCCGCGCGGCCCGTGAGATGGCCCGGGACCTCGGCAGGTAGCCGCCGCGTGGCGGGCGCCCCTCGCCCGGCCGTCGCCGTCGTCGGCTCCGCGTCCTTCAGCCGGTGCTGTCCAGGAGTTCCTGGAGCACCGACTCGGGGTCGCGGAGCACCGACACGAGCAGGGCCTTGTCGTACGCGGAGTCGCCCAGCAGGGACCGGGCCGTCGACTCGTACTGGTCCCGTACCGGGCCGAGTTCCGGAGTGCCCCGCTGTGGATGGCCGACGGCGGCCCAGTAGTTCTCGCCGGCCCCGTACGCGGCGACCGCGGGCTCCCCGGCGCCCTGTGCGGCGAGCGCCGAGGCCAGCAGGTCCAGGCCGAGGGCGATGCCGAAGCTGTCGCCGATGCGCCGCTTGCCGTCGAGCATGGCGGCCGCGTGACCGGCGGCTTCCTCCGCACGGTCCTCGAACAGCGCGAGCAGCGCCAACTGGTACTCGGCGTACGACCGCGTCCACCACTCGCCGTGTACGACACACTCCCGACGCAGCTCACCGGCCTCGCTGCGGGCATCCTCGCGCAGTCCCTCGCCCGTGAGGGCGAAGACGCGGACCAGTCGGCACAGCACACGGCCCACGGACGTGAAGGGCCCGCCCTCGGCGTTCCGCAGGGCCGCGTCGACGACGAACCGCGCGGCCATCGGCCTGCCCTGCAGCAGATGGACCAGCCCCTGCAGATAGGCGGCGTGCAGTGCCCCCTCGGGCCCCTCCTGGGCCGCGGCCTGCCGCTGACACGCCAGGGCGAGCCGCTGCGCCGCGTCGTGCTCGCCGCACAGCACCCGGGCGACGCCCAGGGACCACAGGGCCCGGGTGCGCACTGCTCCCGGCTCCTGGGTCAGCGCCAGGGCCTCCTCCAGATAGGCCGTGGCTTCCCGCAGATGGCCGCAGCAGCTCCAGAAGAAGCCCAGCAGCCCGGCCAGTTCGAGCGCCTGCTGCGGCCGGCCCGTGAGGAGGTGGTCGAGCGCGGCGCACAGGTCGGAGTGGGCGGCGGAGATCCAGCGGTACGCGTCGATCTGCGTCGGGCCCAGCCAGTCGGCGTGGGCCCGCCGGGCACGGCGCAGGAAGTACGCGGCGTGGCGCCGGGACAGCACCTCGGTCTCGTCGAGTTCTCCGAGCCACATCCGGCCGTACTCGCGCAGCGTGTCCAGCATGCGGAAGCGGCCGTCCACGCGGGCCACGACGGATTTGCGCTCCAGGCCCGCGAGCGCCCGCTCGACGTCCGCGGCGCGCAGGGCGTCGTCGGCGCACACCGCGCGCACCGCGTCGGCGTCCACGGCGTCCCGGAACACCGAGAACCGGGCCCACAGCAGACGCTCCGCGGGCTCGCACAGCTCGTGGCTCCAGCCGATCGCGGTGCGCAGTGTCCGCTGCCGGAAGTGGACGCGCCCCGCGCGGACCGAGTTCTGCGCGGAGAGGTCCAGACGTGCCCGCAGGAGTTCTTCGACCTCGTCGAGCGTGTGGTGGGCCAGCTGGCCCGCCGCCAGCTCCAGTGCGAGCGGGATCCCTTCCAGCCGCCGGCACAGCCGGGCGGCGATCAGGACGTCCTGCGGGCCCAGCGGGCCGGCTCCCGTCGCGGCGGCACGGCGGGAGAACAGTTCCACGGCGTCGGAGGCCGGTGGCAGCGGCTCCACGACGACGCGGTGTTCGCCGTCCATCCCCAGCGGCTCCCGGCTGGTCGCCAGCACGGTCACTCCCGGGCAGTCGGCGAGGAGCCGGGTGAGCAGGTCGCGGCAGGCCGCCGAGAGGTGCTCGCACGAGTCCAGCACCAGCAGGACGTCCTTGCCCGCCAGCCATGCGCACAGCGCGTCCAGCGGCTCGGCCGTCGCATGGTCGGCGAAGTCGAGGGCGTCGGCGACCGTGGCGAGCAGGAGACGGGGGTTCGTGAGCGGCCACAGATCGGCCCAGGCGACGCCTCTGGTGCCGGTACGCATCACCTGTTCCGCCGCGTGCAGCGCGAGCCGGCTCTTGCCCACGCCGCCCACGCCGGTGAGGACGACCAGGCGGTGCCGGTCCAGTGCGTCGGCGACGCGGGCCAGTTCCCGGCGTCGTCCGACGAGTTCGTCAGGGGGCTCGGGCAGGTTCCTCAGCACGGTGACCGTCTTTCGTGTGCGTAGCGCGTGCGCAGGGCTTGGGTGGTTGCGGGTGGGGTGCGTGCAGGGGTCCGGTTGCAGGTGCGGGCCGGCGGCGGCTTGTCGCGCGGGTCCCCGCGCCCCCAGGGGGGCGGGTGGGGGCGCCGGCTTGTGGCTGCGGGCCGGTGGGGCGCACCGTGTGGGCTGTGGTGCGCGGGGAGGCCGCGGGACGCGTCACGCGTCTGGTACGAGGTGCGCCCCCGGCACACGTCATGCGTCTGCCACACGGGATGCGACGCGTCTCTTGCGCGGGATGCGCCAGGTCCGGCATCGGCGCGGCATCTCGGATCGGCCCCCTCAGTCGTTCGCGGTCACGGTCGCGGCCGCAGTCGTGGCGGCGGCCGGAGCCGGTGTCATGGCCCACCGCACGGCCGACGTCATGGCCGAGCCGAGGGGCCGTACGCACAGGTTCTCGGCCACCGCCAGCCGTGGCAGGCCGAGTTCCGTGGTGGCCCAGGCGGGCAGCAGGGACACCGCGTTCGCGGCCAGCACCCCGTAGGGCAGCCGGGCGAGCAGCGGCAGCGGCGGGTTCAGCAGCAGGAAGCGTGCGGCATCGCGCGCCTGTGCGCTCGCCCGTAGTTCCGGGCGGTACGAGGCGAGCCGTTCGGCCAGCTCCGCCCGGTCGCGCGGCGGGTCGACGACGCCCAGCGCGGTGGCGACGCGTGCCATGTCCGCGATGTACCCGTCGCACTCCGTGGCCGTCAGCGGGTGGCGCCCGTAGCGCTGGTGGGCGCGCAGAAAGCTGTCGGTCTCCGCGACGTGGACCCAGCCCAGCAGATGGGGGTCGCCCGCTCGGTAGGCGGAGCCCTCGGCGGTCACCCCGGACACCCGTTCGTGGACGGAGCGCACCTGTGCGCAGGCCTGCTGGGCGCTCTCGGCGGTGCCGTACGTCGTGGTCGCCAGGAACGTACTGGTGCGCTGGAGCCGGCCCCACGGGTCGCCGCGGAAGCCGGAGTGGGCGGCGACCGCGGCCATGGCGAGCGGGTGGAGCGACTGCAGGAGCAGGGCCGAGAGACCCCCGATGAACATCGACGCGTCCCCGTGCACCCGGCGGACGGGGCGCTGCGGACCGAACCAGCGCGGGCCCGGCGTGTCGTGGATGCGGGCACGGTTGCGGGGGCCCTCGGGTCCTGCCACCCGGGCGAAGAGCACACTGCCCAGGCGTTCCCGCAGTCCGTCGACGCAGGATGGTCTGTTCGGTTTCATCGGTGCCGTGTTCTCCTGTCGGGCGGTCGCTCGCGGGCGCGCGTAGCACGCGGTACCCGCGCCCGGTGGGGCCGGCACCCGCCCCCGCCGGTTCCGTCCGGCGGCTGTCGGGTCCGCTCCCCACCCTTGATTCCGGACTGCGGGGGCGTTCGGACGCAGCGGTCCGCGAAATCCGCGCGGGCGGCGCGCCGGGGCGTGACCCGGGCGTGTCGCCGGACGCGGAGTGGCCTGGCAGGCTGCCTGCCCGGCGTGTCGGACCGGCCGGGCGACGGGACGGCCCGGGTGACGGCCCCACCCGGCGGACGCGGCGTCCCGGGAGGCCGAGTGGGCCGGGGCCCGAGCCGTCCGGGTAGCGTGCCGACATGCGCGAGTCACTGCCCGAACCGTCCCCGTCCGTCAGCGCCCGCAGGGCCCGTGAGCTGGGGCTCTCCGTCGGTGACCTGCCCACGGGACCGCACAACGCCCTGACCGATGTGCCGGGGGTCCGCGTCGGGCACACCACGCTCGTCCGGCCGCCGCGCGTGCACAGCGGTGTCACCGCGATCGTGCCGGACGGGGTGGGCCCCGGCAGCCCGCTGCCCGCCGGGGTGTTCGCGGGCAACGGCTACGGCAAGCTGCTCGGCACCACGCAGCTCGCCGAACTCGGCGCGCTGGAGACACCGGTGCTGCTCACCTCGACGCTGTCCGCCTTCAGGGTCGCGGACGCCCTGGTCGGCTGGGTCCTGGAGCGGCCCGAGGGGGCCGCCGCGCGGAGCCTGAACCCGGTCGTGGGCGAATGCAACGACGGGCTCCTGTCGGACATCCGCTCACGTCCCGTCCGCGAGGAACACGTCCGGGCCGCGCTCGACACCGCGTGCGGCGGGCCGGTCGCCGAGGGCAGCGTCGGCGCGGGCACCGGGATGGCCGCGCTGGGGTTCAAGGCCGGTATCGGCACCTCGTCACGCCGCGTACCGCTGGCCGGCGAGGAGGTGACGCTGGGGGTGCTCGTCCAGGCCAACTTCGGCGGCACGCTTCGCGTGTCGGGCCGTACGGTCACCCCCGCCGACGTCGGCGTACCGGCCGCGGACCCGGGCTCCAGCACGAGCGCCGCGCCCGAGGCCGGTTCCTGCATGGTCGTGGTCGCCACCGACGCGCCGCTGGACGCCCGCCAGTTGACCCGCCTCGCCCGGCGCGCCGTCTACGGACTCGCCCGGGTCGGCGCCGCGTACGGACACGGCAGCGGCGACTACGGGCTCGCCTTCGGCACGCGTCCCCTGGGCACGCCCGCCGGGCCCTCCGTGGTGCCCGACGACCGGCTGGACCTCCTCTTCGTCGCCGTCCTCGACGCCGTCGAGGAGGCCGTCCTCAACTCGCTGCTCACCGCCACCACGACCACGGGGCCGTACGGCCACACCCGCCATCCCCTGCCCGCGGCGCCGCTCCTCGCCCTGCTGGGACGAGAGGACCCGGGCGCCGCGGGAGGGTCTCAGGCCCGGTCGAGGGCCACCGGGCCCTGGGGGCCCGCGTCGGGTCCCGCCACGCGCGGGTCCGCGGGGCGGGGGGCGTAGATGGGGGCGTCCTCCTGGTAGAAGAGGTCGATGTCGGCCTCCTCACCACCGACGATCAGGGTGTCCCACGCACCGCTCTCCTGGAGCGTCCGCAGGGTCGACGGCGCGAGCGAGGCGAGGTGTTCGCGCAGTTCCTCGTCGGAGGGCATGCCGGGCAGGCGGGTCTCCAGCCGGTCGCGTATCGCGCGCATGCGCTCAAGCAGTGCGTCCAGGTCGGGCTGCTCCACCTCGGCCTCGGACCCGCCGGCCTGTGCCATGGCGGCGACCGGGGACTCGCCCTGCTCCATGCTGCGGGCGATGATGTCCTTGATCGCACGGGTGGCGCCCTGCTCGTCCGTGGTGACCATGGCGTTCCACGCGCGGCTCTTGTGCCGGTACTGCAGCATCGACATCGCGGCCTCGTGCCGGATGAAGTCGGCGTCGCGCAACGGCCTGCCCTGCCAGGTGCGGCTGAGCGAGCGGGCCAGGGAGACGGCGGAGGCGAGACCGCTGTTGAGGCCGCGGCCCGGCCAGAAGTGGATGGCGTTGGCGGCGTCGCCCAGCAGGAAGCCGTACGTTCCCGGGGTCGTCGCGGTGGCACGGGTGAGCTGCGCCGTGAACCTGGGGCGCTGCACCATGTCCAGCCGGAACGAGGTGATCGCGCTGAGGTCGTCCTCGGCCACCCCGAACAGCTTGAGGCCCTCCCGGATCCGCTTCCACAGGTGGGAGCCGCGCAGCAGGGCGGGCAGGAAGAGGGTGCCGTGGGTGGGACAGACGAACTCGTTGTCCTCGTGGCGGCTCATCACGCAGGGGCGGGCGGCAATGCACTCCTCGAAGACCTGGCGGACGGGATCGATGCCGATCACGGCCTTGGTCTCCTCGCGGGTGAGCCTCATGTTCAAGAAGCCCTCGCCGCGCAGCGAGTTGAGCAGGAACCTGTTCTGCGACACGGTCAGCAGGACGCTCATCTGGTCCGTGAGCGGCGACTTGACCCGCAGCCCCAGCACCACGTCCTGGAGGTGTTCGCCGTCGAGGGAGTAGATCGAGGCGTCGGCGGCGCCGAAGCGGTCGGCGTAGTGCTCGCGGGTGCGGGACCGTCCGCCGTCACAGATCGCCAGGACATGGTCGTTGGCGACGCGGTGCTCGTGCTCCGAGGGGTCGAAGCGCTTGGGCACGAGCCGGATCGCCGACTTGCTGTTGGCCAGCTCCAGCAGCTTGTCCTCGACGTAGGCGATCCGGATGTTGCGGGGCGGCCGGCCGTCGACGGAGTCGGGCCCGACGGGCCACATCTCCGAGAAGTTCCGGCCCTCGGCGAACAGCGCGGACTGCATCTCCTCGGTCAGCGCGAGGTACTGCCGGCTCTGGATGGTGACGACCTGCTGACGGCGGACGTTGCCCAGCGTCTCGTCCTTCCAGGCCACCGTCGTACCGTTCTTCACCCACCGTCCCTCGTAGACGGTGATGAACACCCGTCCCTGCAGGGCGTTTTCGAGCAGCAGGGCGAAGGCGAGGCCGACCGGCCCGCCGCCGGCGATCGTGACGCGGAGCGCGCTGGGGTTCGCCAGGGCCGTGGGACGCGGCACATCGAGCTGGGAGAGGTCCATGACCGTCTCCAGCGCCTCCTGCGTCTCGAACAGGAAGGTCTCGTCGCCGATCCGGATGACGTCGCCCGGGGCCAGCGGGTGGCGGGTGATGCGCCGTTCGTTGACGTAGGTGCCGTTCCTGCTGTTGCGGTCGTGCAGGACGAAGGTGTCGTCCTCCACGACGATCTCGGCGTGCAGCCGGGAAGCGCTGGTGCTGACGATGATCACATCGTTGTCGCTCTTGCGACCGAACCGCAGGGCAGCGGTGCCCAGCACCACGCTCTGACCGCTGAAGGGACCCGTGCGTCCCACGATGACCGACGACACTCAAACTCCTAGCAGACATGCCCAGGTGCCGGGCGGGACCGCACCGGGCGGCCGATCCGGCACAAGGGCCAACTGGACCTTCACAAGCACCATCACAAGCAGGTGACCCGGGTGCGATCGGGCCGACCCGGGCCGGTCAGCGGGCGGCGGTACGCCGAGGGTGCACGGCCGCCGCCCGGACCGTCACTCGCATGTCAGCGTGAACGGCACCGTGTCGGAGATGGTCTGCTGCGACGACTTGATCTCCACGCCCATCGCACTCGCCAGCGTCCCCTCCTTCGCGTACGTCGTCACACGGATCGTCTCCTGGTGGGTGCGGGGCCCGCCTTCCGAGAAGGTCAGCGCCCGCCACGTCTTGTCGACCACCGACCCTTCCGCCGAGACCCATCGGTAGGTGAACCGCACGGGCAGCTGCGTCACTTCGAAGGTGGCCGTGAACGCGGGGGCCTCCCCCTGGGGCGGCGGGCAGCTTCCCGCGTACGTCGTGTTCGTCCCCGTGACCTTCACCGTGACCGGCGGCTGCCCCGCGGCGCCCGAGCCGTCGGCGTCCGCGGACGGAGAACCGTTCTGTGCCTGCTGCGCGGAGGAACTCGTCTCCGCGCCGGGGGTCTTGCCGTCCGCCCGGTCCTCGTCGTCACGCGTCAGGGCGTAGCCCAGCCCGCCCAGGAGCAGGGCCGACACGGTCGCCAGCGCCACCAGCAGATAGCCCTTGCGCCTGCTCCGCGGCTGGGCCGGGGCGGGCGTCTGCGCGGTCACCGGGCCGCTCGCCGTCGGAAGCGAGTACGCCGACTGGGTCTGCGGCGGGGTGAGCGACCCCGCCGACTGGGCGGGCCCGAAGGCGCCGACGGGGGCGCTGGGGCCGGTGGTGCTCGTCGCCGTCACGTCGAAGGGCGAGGCCTGCGGTGCGGGGAGCGCCTGTCCGGAGGGCGCGTCGACGGGGGTCTCCGGGGTGTTGTACGCTTCTACGGGCAGAGTCTCGGGTCGGACGGCGCCGGTCTGCGCGTCGGCGGTC
>NZ_JBHWZP010000015.1:0-63709 GCF_042728395.1 Streptomyces sp. NPDC060205 | reverse complement strand
CCTCCCCATACGCCTGCATGAGATCGGCCAGCCGAAGCGTCGCCAGATCGTCCCGCGTCAGATGCCCCGGATACCCGGAGAGCCGCAGATCCCGGTAGGCGCAGCTCTTCTCGTACAACGTACGCAGGAACCGCCCGTTCCCCAGTTCGTCGATCCACCCCTGATCGACGACGTGCCCGCTGATGGAGCGCAGCTCGTCGAGCGCCTCCTCGTCCCACACGTCCCCGTTCTCCCCCGCCAGCACCTCACCGATCGAGGTCAGCTCAAGCGGCCGGTAGGACGGAAAGTCGACGCGGGTCGTGAACCGGGACGACAGTCCGGGATTGGCGGCGAGCAGCCGGTCCATGCCCTCCGGATATCCCGCGAGGATCACCACCAGATGATCCCGGTTGTCCTCGGCCCGCTTCAGCAGCACCTGCAGCGCCTCGTCCCCGTACGCGTCCCCCTTGCCGTATCCGGAGTTGGACAGCGAGTAGGCCTCGTCGACGAAGAGCACCCCGCCGATCGCGGAGTCGATCAGCTCGTTGGCCTTCACCGCGGTCTGGCCGAGATACTCGCCCACCAGATCGGCCCGCTGCGCCTCGACGAGATGGTCGCCGCCGAGCAGCCCGAGCGCGTAGAAGACCCGGCCGAGGATGCGCGCCACGGTGGTCTTGCCGGTGCCGGAGGGCCCGGAGAAGACGAAGTGCCGTTTCGGCGGCTGGACCGGCAGCCCCTGCCCGGCCCGCAGCCGGGCCATGTTCAGCTGCGCCGAGAGCGCCTTCACCTGGCGTTTGACCGGTTCGAGGCCGACCATGCCCTCCAGCTCGGCCAGCGCCTCTTCGAGCAGCGCGGGATCCGTGGGCCCGGTCGGCAGATGCGGTGGCAGCACCGGCACGACGGCCTTCTCGCGGACCCGGTCCGACTCGGACGGCAGGGTGCCGGGCGGCGGCAGCTCGGGCCCGGAGAGCTTGAGGTCGCGGCCCTCGGCGCCGAACAGCGGGTCCACACCGTCGGGGCCGTCCAGGATGTCCTGTCCGACGCCGGTCAGTGTGATCGCCGCGAGGTCGGCCGTCTCGTCGTACCCGTCGCCCTCGGAGATCGCGGCGAGCCGGGCCGAGGTGTCCATGAAGGCCGCGTCGACCCGGTGCACCGCCCGGTACAGGGGGAGGGCCGCCGCCGAACGGCCCGTGCCCTCGTGCGCGCGCGCCAGCCAGTACCGCAGCTCCTTGCGCTGCGGCTGCTCGCTGCGGCAGCGCATCAGCGCGGACGACAGCAGCGGCTCGGCCTGCCCGTACATCTCCAGACGTACCCGTGCCATCCCGCCGAACAGGCCCGCCTCGATGCCCAGCATCGGATCGTCGATGAGCGGGTCCGTGTGGCGGACCAACTGCTCCCAGTCCTTGACGAGGTAGGCCCGGCAGGCGTGCAGGAACCGGACCTGCGGATCCGTGTCCACCGGGGGCAGGCCCGCCAACGCCCGGTCCAGCTCCGGGACATGGCGTCCGTCGAGCCAGTGCGAGGAGTGCGCGAGCAGCAGATCGCGGGGCGACTCAAGGACCGGCTGCACCCACCAGCCCAGCCAGTACCAGGAGTTGAGTGTGCGCCGGTGCCGGGTGCGCTGCTCCCCGAAGCGGTCGCGGTGCCGGAACATCCGCAGCAGTGCGGTCGTCGTGTCGATGCGCAGCGCGTGCAGTCCCAGCCAGCCGTCGGCCATCCCCGGATCCATCCGGACCGCGGCGCGGAACTCCTCCTCCGCCTGCGGATAGGCCCCCATGGTGTAGGCATCCACACCTCGCAGCCAGGCGAGGTCGGCCGGGGCCTCGGGGCCCTGCGTGCCGAAGTCCATCACGTCCCCCACATACCGTGCCCCCGTTGATCACCGGGCGGGCCGGTGCCCGTCGGCAGTCTTCGTCGAACCGCTGTGCCGCGGACGGGAGTTGCGCGCGGTGCGGAGAGCAGCCGTCCGAAGGTCGCACCAAGAGGCATCGTACCTGCGGGGGAGCGCCGGACCGTAGGGTGCCGCACGACGGGTTCTTCGAGGTGGGAGCGGACGCGACACACTCAGGACGGTCACGCAGGGTGAGCGAATTGCGTCTCGGAGCGTCCGCACAACGCTTGAGGACAGAACGAAGCCCCCGATCACGGGGGAACAACCGGGGGCCTCGCGTCTGTGGGGCGGCCCCGAAGGCCGCTCCTTGAGAACGTAAGACCTGTACGGCCCCTCGGTCAAGCCGAGTTGGGGCACTCAGGCAACTTCTCGGACAGCGGTCTTCACGAGTTCAGCACACAGATGCAGGCCCGTCACGATCCGTGACCGAAAGCGTTCTCAGTGACGTCTCGGCAGGTCCTGGCAGTACCTCATATCCGTCTGAACACTGTCGTACCAGAAGGTCGGCGAACGGCTCCGAAGGGTCCTCGGCGAAGTGCCGGCGCTCCGCGGGGACCCATCCTGCCCAGAAATCGCTCTGCGCCGAGCCGTCCCGCAGACGCCCGCGCGCCCACGCGTCCTCGTGGGGCATCTCCATCCACAGCAGTCCCGCAAGGTGCGGCCGCACCGCGCGGCGGCCGGCGCCGACCCCCTCGACGAGGATCACGGGCGCGGGCGGCAGGGTACGGGCCGGCCCGAAGTCGCGCAGCCGCCAGTCGTAGGGGCGGTAGCGCGCGCTCTCGCCGCGGCCCAGTGGTTCGACGACCTCTCGGAGCAGCCGCTCCGTCCACGCGAAGAGCTCCTCGTGCGTGGCGATGTCGTCCAGGTGCAGCACGGGAGCGCCGTCCAGCGCCCCGGCCAGGCGTTCCGCGAAGGTGGTCTTGCCGGAGCCCGCGTGTCCGTCGACGCCGATGAGCCGGACGGGACCGCAGGAGGGCGGCTGCCGGCGCAGCCGGTCGGCGAGGGCGTGGAGGTGGATGGGGCTTCCCTGGATGCGGAGGAGTGGAGGAGCAGAGGTGTGTGAGCGGGGCGTACGGATTCCGGAGGAACACTCTACCGAGACCGATATCGGGTGAATCGGTCCACCTGTCCCTTCAGTGGTCTCGACCAATATTGGTCGGCGCCGCGAGGTCCGAAGTGCTGGCAGAAGCCGTGATCACGTTCCATAGTTGGCCCACACCCGCACATGCGTACCCACGCAGCACCTGTGCAGCACCCACGCACTGGACCAGCCCGTTCCGGACACCTGGGGGTCTTCCGTCCATGACCAGAGCCGAACAGCCGTCCCGCAGAACCGTCCTGGCCGCGGCCGTGGCGGCTGCCGCCGCCGGAGCGGCGAGCCCGGCGGCAGCCGCGAGCCCGGCGGCGCGCCCCGCGAGAACCCCGGCCGCCCCTTCGTCGAAAGCACCCTCCGGCCTCGTGGACAACCATGCCTGGACCTCGTACGCCGACTGGCGTG
Organism: Streptomyces sp. NPDC060205; assembly: GCF_042728395.1. Taxonomy (NCBI): domain Bacteria; kingdom Bacillati; phylum Actinomycetota; class Actinomycetes; order Kitasatosporales; family Streptomycetaceae; genus Streptomyces; species Streptomyces sp. NPDC060205. Next base: position 60,341 of record NZ_JBHWZP010000015.1, on the reverse strand, counting down.
ACGGCACCGCGGAGGGAACCCGCGCGGTGCAGGGGGCCCGCCCGGGTCTGGAGATCCGGACCCCCGAGGGCCGCACCGACTACGCGGACCCGCACACGGGCACGACCGCCACCTGGGAGTACGCCCGCTGGACCTCGCCGGTCCACCGCCTCGGTGTCCCCTCCACCGAGGTCATCGCCTCCTGGAACGCGCGGACCCCGGCGGGCACCTGGCTGCAGATCGAGCTGACGGGCACGTACTCCGACGGCACGGACACCCCCTGGTACGTGATGGGCCGCTGGGCGGCCGGCGACCAGGACATCCGCCGGACCTCGGTCGACGACCAGAGCGACGGGAGGAGCACGGTCTGGACGGACACCTTCGCCATCGACGACACGGCCTCCGGGCTGCGCCTGGTGGCGTACCGGCTGCGGCTGACGCTCTACCGCAAGCCCGGGACCAAGGCCACGCCGACCGTGTGGCGGCTCGGCGCGATGGGCTCCGACATCCCCGACCGCTTCACGGTCCCGGCGTCGGCGCCCGGTCTCGCGCGGGAACTGAAGGTGCCGCGCTACTCGCAGGAGATCCACGTCGGCCAGTACCCCGAGTACGACAACGGCGGCGAGGCCTGGTGCAGCCCGACCTCCTCCCAGATGATCATCGAGTACTGGGGGCGGAAGCCCACGGCCGCCGACCTGGCCTGGGTCAAGCCCGAGTACGCGGACCCGCAGGTGTGCCACGCGGCGCGGTTCACCTTCGACTACCAGTACGACGGCTGCGGCAACTGGCCCTTCAACGCCGCGTACGCCGCCACGTACAAGGATCTGCAGGGCGTGGTGACCCGGCTCCGCTCGCTCGCCGATCTGGAGACGCTGATCGCCGCCGGGATCCCGGCCATCACGTCCCAGTCCTTCCTCGCGTCCGAACTGACCGGCGCGGGGTACGGCACGGCCGGGCACCTGATGACGGTCATCGGCTTCACCGCCGACGGTGACGTGATCGCCAACGACCCGAACTCGCCGAGCAACGACGCGGTACGGCGCGTCTACAAGCGGCGCGAGTGGGAGAACATCTGGCTCCGGACGAAGAGGTACAACGCCGCCGGGAACGTCGTCTCCGGCACCGGCGGGGTCTGCTACCTCTACTTCCCGGCCCATCCCACGGACGCCCAGCGCAAGGCCCTGGCGGCGGTGGGCGTGCACTGAGCCCGGACGCCCGTACGGCACAGGGGTGGCCCCGCGTCGGCGGAGCCGCCCCTGTGGCGTGTGCCACACCGGCCGGTCGCGGGTGACCAAGCTCTCCCCCGCAAAAGCCCGATCCGATGGCAAGGTGGACGAACCGGTGGGACAAGTCCGTCCGAACCGGCGGGGGAGTCCATCGCAAACCGACCGTGAGTGAGCCGCCATGACCACGAACTCTGTGACCGCCGGACAGGTCCGCGCCCGGACGGGCGGCCCCAAGGACGACGGCCCGAAGATCCTTGAGCACGTCATGGGCTGGACCTTCGTGCTGGTGCTCGCGATGTTCGTGACGCAGCTCGGCCTGGTCTGACGCCAGGACCGCGAAGGGCCGGCCGCAGGGAGTCGAAGCGACTCGAACAGGCCGCTCGTACGGCTCTGCCATACTGCGGAAGTCCCGCCCGCGGTTGGAGACCAGGTCCGCAATTGACTAACAGTCCACAGCGCGGTGCCGACCGCCCCGGAGCGCGCGGCACCGACCGTTCCGTGGCGCGCCGTGCCGAACTCATCGTCATCGGGCGGAAGTTGTTCGCCGACACGTCCTACGACGCCCTGTCGATGGACGACATCGCCAAGCAGGCGCATGTCGCCAAGGGGCTGATCTACTACTACTTCCGCTCCAAGCGCGGCTACTACCTGGCGATCGTCGAGGACTCGGTGGCCGAGCTGATCTCCCGGGCGGCCGGCGGTCTCGAACTGCCCCCGGAGGAACGGGTGCACCGCACCATCGACGGTTATCTGCGCTACGCCGAGCACAACCAGGCCGCGTACCGGACGATCATCAGCGGCGGTGTCGGCTTCGACGCCGAGGTGCTCGCCATCCGCGACGGTGTGCGGGAAGCCATCGTCGAGACCATCGCCGAAGGGGCGTACGGGCGGCGGAAGGTGGGCCCGCTGCCGCGTACCGCGCTGCTGGGCTGGCTGTGCAGTGTGGAGGGGGCCACCCTCGACTGGATCGACCACCGCGGGCTGCCGCGCGATCTGATGCGTGAGCTGCTGGTGAAGATGCTCGGCGGCACGATGCGGGCCATCGAGGAGCTGGACGTCTCCTACCCCGCCCCGCAGGCCGCGCGCCGCACCACCTGAGACACCCGGGCTGAGACGGCAGCCGGGGCGGGACCGTTTCCGGCTCCCCGCCCCGACTGCCCTACCGGCGGAGCTAGTTGATCGCCTTGATCAGTTCGCCGTTCGCCGTGTCACCGCTCAGCTCCCAGAAGAACGTGCCGCCCAGACCCTGCGCGTTCTTGTAGCTCATCTTCCCGGCGATGGTCGACGGGGTGTCGTAACTCCACCAGTCGCTCCCGCACTTGGCGTACGCGGTGCCGCCCACCGTGCCGGTGGCCGGGCACTTCGTCTTGAGCACCTTGTAGTCGTCGATGCCCTGCTCGTACGTACCCGCCGCCGGGCCGGTGGCCGAGCCGCCCGGCGCCGCCTGGGTGACTCCGGTCCAGCCGCGCCCGTAGAAGCCGATGCCGAGCAGCAGCTTCGAAGCCGGTATGCCCATGCCCTTGAGCTTGGCGATGGTGGCGGAGGTGTGGAACTCGGCCTTCGGGATCCCCGAGTAGGAATTCAGCGCGGAGTGCGGAGCCGTGGGTCCTGTCGCGTCCCAGGCACCGAAGAAGTCGTACGTCATCGGGTTGTACCAGTCGACGTACTGGGCCGCGCCCGCGTAGTCCGCCGCGTCGAGCTTGCCGCCGGCGGTGGCGTCGGCCGGGATCGCCGAGGTGACCAGCGCCGAGCCGCCGAACTTGGCGCGGACGGCCGACATCAGGTTCTTGTACGCGGCCCGTCCGCTGGTGTCACAGCTGAGGCCGCAGCTGTTGGGGTACTCCCAGTCGATGTCGATGCCGTCGAAGACATCGGCCCACTTCGAGTTCTCGACCAGGTCGTAGCAGGACTGGGCGAAGGCCGCCGGGTTCTTGGCCGCCTCCGTGAAGCCGCCGGACCAGGTCCAGCCGCCGAAGGACCACAGGATCTTGAGGTTCGGGTGCTTCTTCTTCAGCTCGCGGAGCTGGTTGAAGTTGCCGCGCAAGGGCTGGTCCCAGGTGTCCGCGACGCCGTCGACCGACTCGGCCGCGGTGTGCGTCCGCTCGGTGGCCGCGTAGGAGTCGCCCATCGCGCACTTGCCGCCGGTGACATTGCCGAAGGCGTAGTTGATGTGCGTCAGTTTGGCCGCGGAGCCGGACGTCTCCACATTCTTGACCAGGTACTTACGGTCGTACGTGCCCCATTCGGTGAAGTAGCCGACGACCTTGGAGCCGGCCGCCGCGGCGGTGGCCGCTGTGGGGGTGGCGGCCTTCCCGGCCGTGGCCGCCGGGGCCGAGGTGCCGGCCGCGGTGGCCGTGCCCGCACCGGCGAGCAGTCCCGCGCCGAGGGCGGCGCAACACGCGGCGGACAGGAGCGCCCGGAAGCGGACGCGGGGGCGGAGTGAGCTGAGCATCGGACTCCTCGTGGGGGAGAGGGGAACATGCGCCGATTGGCATGGACGCGGTGAAGCGTTGGAGCGAAACAGTAGGAGGACTAGACCAGTTGGTCAATGGTTCGGACCAATTCCGCCCAGGAATTCCCTATAGGAATCCTTTACTCTTGAGTAAGCGGTCGTTAACTGGTGACGCGATGCCTCCGATCGGGCATACTCACTGCGCACAGCCGCTGATCAGGCGCTTCCGCGACCCGGAGGCGCGAGCATCACCGGTGCTCAGTGAGACCCGGCGGCGCAGCCCCACCCAGGTGTGCGCCCGCCGATGTGCCCGACAGGGAGGATCGTCGCCATGCCCGACCGCGCCCCGCAGCCGGTGGACCGTCAACTGCCCACGGACGAGGCCCGGGATCTGATCTCGCTCGTCCGTGACATCGCGCAGCGCGAGATCGCCCCGAAGGCGGCCGAGGAGGAGGACGCCGGACGCTTCCCCCGGGAGATCTTCACCCTGCTCTCGGAATCGGGACTGCTCGGCCTTCCGTACGACTCCGAGTACGGCGGCGGTGACCAGCCGTACGAGGTCTACCTCCAGGTGCTGGAAGAGCTGGCCGCCGCCCGCCTCACCGTCGGCCTCGGGGTCAGCGTGCACTCCCTCGCCTGCCATGCCCTGGCCAACTACGGCACCAAGGAACAGCAGGTCGAACACCTCCCGGACATGCTCGGCGGCGGCCTCCTGGGTGCCTACTGCCTCTCCGAGCCGGCGTCGGGCTCGGACGCGGCGTCCCTGCGGACGAAGGGCGTACGGGACGGCGACGACTGGGTGCTCACCGGAACGAAGGCCTGGATCACGCACGGCGGGGTCGCGGACTTCTGCACCGTGCTCGCGCGGACCGGCGGCGAAGGGGCACGGGGCATCACGGCGTTCCTGGTGCCCGGTGACGCCGAGGGCCTGAGCGCCGCGGTGCCCGAGAAGAAGATGGGCATGAAGGGCTCACCGACCGCCCAGGTGCACTTCGACGGGGTGCGGATCCCCGACAGCAGGCGCCTCGGCGAGGAGGGGCAGGGCTTCGCGATCGCCCTGTCCGCACTGGACTCCGGGCGGCTCGGCATCGCGGCCTGTGCCGTCGGGGTCGCCCAGGCCGCGCTGGACGAGGCGGTCGCCTACGCGACGGGGCGCGAGCAGTTCGGCCGGCCGATCGCGGACTTCCAGGGCCTGCGCTTCATGCTGGCGGACATGGCGACGCGGATCGAGGCGGGCCGTTCGCTGTATCTCACCGCGGCCCGGCTGCGGGACGCGGGACGGCCCTTCGCCCGGCAGGCGGCCATGGCGAAGCTGTTCTGCACCGACACCGCGATGCAGGTCACGATCGACGCCGTGCAGGTGCTCGGCGGGTACGGCTACACCGCGGACTTCCCCGTCGAGCGGTACATGCGCGAGGCCAAGGTGCTGCAGATCGTCGAGGGCACCAATCAGATCCAGCGGATGGTCATCGCCCGTCACCTCGCGGGTCCCGAGTCGCGCTGAACCGCCCGTACGTGTACATCGCCGCGGGGGTGATGAGCCGGGCCCACTCCGGATCGTGGCGGCCCGGCAGGGTCCGGCCGCGGTCGGACCAGGCCCGCATCATGGCGCGGTAGATGGGCGGGTCCACGGGCTGATGGGGCCCCTGCGGTCCCTGTGACCGCTGAGGCCCCTGCGGCTCCTGGGGCGCGGGAGCCTGCAGCACTCGCGTCCACTGTGTCTCCTGGGGCACCAGATGCTCCTGAGGCTGCTGCGTCCCCAGGTTCCCATGAGCCCCATGGTTCCCTTGGGATCCGTGACTCCCTTGGGTCCTGTGGGTTCCCTGCGTCCCCTGAGTGCCCCGCGTCCCTTGAGTCCCCTGGGAAACCGATTCTGCCGGGGGAGGGAGAAACCCGCGACGACGGCCCGTCTCTGCGTATGTGTCTGCGTACGAAGGGGTCATACCGGGCCAACGTGCTTCGGGGCGGGCAGGTCACCGACTGGCGAATTCGCCTGTGCGTTCGCGGGGGTTCCGGGGCCTCGAAGGGCTGCCGGACCCTGGCCCCCGACGCCCATCTGACGTACCGTCAACTCTCCCGTGCCGCGCGCCCCGGGAGGCAGCCGATGCCGGACGACCGCCCCGTAGCCCTCGACGAGTACCCCGTGCACCAGGTCCCCCTCTCGATGAAGCACGTGGCGACGGGGGACCGGAACGCCTACGACCGCTGCATCTTCCATGTCTTCGACCACCAGGGCAGGGCGCTGCTCGTCCTGGGGCTCGGGGTCTATCCGAACGTGGGCGTCATCGACGCGTACGCGACCCTGCGCGTCGGCGACACCCTGCACGCCGTGCGCGCCTCGGACGCCCTCGACGACGACGAGCGGATGCGCCTGTCCGTCGGGCCGCTCCGGATCCATGTCGAGCGCCCCCTGAAGGACTTCGTCCTGAGCTGCGCGGCCGACCCCGACGACCCGGACGGACTCTCGTACGAGATCACCTGGTCCGCGGACTTCCCCGCCCTGTGGGAACCGCATCACCTGCAACGCAGGGGCGCCCGCCTCACCTTGGAGGGCAGACGCTTCGTCCAGGCAGGCCGGTGCGACGGCTGGATCAAGGTCGCGGGGCAGGAGACACGGCTGTCCGGCGACGACTGGACCGGCACCCGCGACCGCAGCTGGGGCACCCGCCCGCTGCCCGGCGAGGAGGGCGGCCGGCTGGCCGAGGAACACCGGACCGAGGGCTTCCACTGGCTCTGGTGCCCCGTCCGCTTCGAGGACCGCTTCCTGATGGTCGTCACCCAGGAGGACGCCGACGGCTACCGGACACTGAACGACGCGACCCTCGTACGGGCCGGGCGGCGCGACCGCCAACTCGGCTGGCCCCGGGCCGAGATCGCCTACCGGAGCGGTACGCGTCACCCGCGGAGCGCGACCGTCCACCTCGGCGACCCCCGCAAGCCGCTCGAACTGGGCGTCGAGATCCTGGCCTCCTCCCCGCTCGCCGTCGGCGCCGGCTATCCGCCCGCCGAGGACTGGCAGCACGGCACCTGGCAGGGCAGGGGCTGGACCGACCGCCGCGCGTACGACCTCTCGGATCCGGCCGCTCTCGGACTCGCCGCGTACGGGGTGACCGACCATGCGGCCCGCTTCACCCTGGACGGGCGCACCGGGTACGGGATCTTCGAGCACGGCTCGTTCGGGCGGCACGACCCGAGCGGGTTCACCGGGTTCGACTCGGTCGCCCCGTGAGTCCCGTGAGCCCCGTGAGCCCCGTGAGGGGGAACGTGCGGGTCGCGAAGGAGTGGTGGTCGCATGGCTGAGGCACCCCGTCCCCGTCCCCGTCCTCGTCCTCGTACGACGACCCGTGATCCGGAGGAGATCGCTCGGCGGCTGACCGGGTGGCTCTCCGTACGGCTGCCCGGCGCGGAGGCGGTCGACGTCCGTGTCCCCGCCTCCAACGGGATGTCGAGCGAGACCCTGCTCTTCGACATCGAGCACCCCGAACCCCCGCTCCGCGCGTGCGCGTTGAGACTCGCGGCGGACCCGGCGGCGTACACCGTCTTCCCGGTCTACGACCTGCCGCGGCAGTACCGCACCCTGCGGCTGGTCGCGGAGCGCACGGACGTCCCCGTGCCGCGCGTGCTGTGGCTGGAGGAGGACCCGGGGCCGCTCGGGGCGCCCTTCTTCGTCATGGAGCGCGTCGAGGGACGCGTACCGCCGGACGTCATGCCCTATACGTACGAGGGCAATTGGCTGCACTCCGCGAGCGCGGCGGAGCGCGAACGGCTGGAGGCGGCGTCGGTCGGCCTCCTCGCCCGGCTGCACGACCAGGTCCCGGTGAAGGAGGCCGGTTTCCTTGCGGCGCCGGGATCCGGCAGCCCTCTGCGATGTCACGTCGAAGCCCAACGTGCCTACTACGCATGGGTGACTGACGGGCTGTCACACTCGCCGCTCATCGAGGACGCCTTCGACCGGCTCGACGCGCTCTGGCCGCGCGACGAGGGCGAGACGGTGCTCAGCTGGGGCGACGCGCGCATCGGGAACGTCATCTACGACGGGTTCGAGCCCGCCGCCGTCCTCGACTGGGAGATGGCGGCACTGGGCCCGCGCGAGGTCGATCTCGGCTGGATGATCTACCTGCACCGCTTCTTCCAGGACCTGACGGAGAGCTTCGGACAGCACGGACTGCCCGGTTTCCTGCGCAGGGACCGGGTCGAGGCGCGCTACGCCGACCTCACCGGCCACACACCACGCGACATGGACTTCCACATCCTGTACGCGGCCCTGCGGCACGCCGTCGTCATGCTGCGCGTCGCCTACCGGCAGGTGCACTTCGGCGAGACGGACGTCCCGGCGGATCCGGACACGCTGATCCTGCACCACGACAGCCTGCGAGCCATGGTGCAGGGCGATTACAGGGACTGAGGACCCTTCAGCGCTTCGGCGGGGTCCGGGCCGTGAGGAACCGGACAGGTCCTAGGCGGCCAGACGCCGCATCACCGGGACCTGGATGGGCCGCGAACCGGGACCTCCGACGTGCGAGAAGGGCTGGGTCCGCCAGTCGAGTCCCTGAGGGAGCGTCAACAGCAGGGCCGTTTCCTGCTCCTGGATCTCCATCGTCTCGTCGGCGGGCTGGGCGTCGGCCGCCGCGCGGCCCGTACCGGCGCAGACCGTGAGCCCGAAGGGGTTCCACGGCGACGCGCAGAGCGCGTGCTCCGGCAGGCGCTCCTCGTCCGCCAGCAGCGCGATGGGCTGCGCGCAGTCCGGGCAGATCACCCGGTACATCTCGAAGGTGTCGTACGCGTCGAGCTCCTCGCCGTCCAGGGCGTCCGGTTCGACGCCCTCCGGCTCGGGTTCGAAGACCGACTGCTGCCGCTTGGGCGCGGTACGTCCAAGACGCTTGAGACTCTGCATGGGTTACTCCCCCTTGGATGGGCCGACAAGGTGCTGCGACCTCGGCCACAGCAAGCACTTCCCGTCCCGTCTGCGCGGTAATCACGAGAACATCACGGAAGCGGGCGGTGTCATGTGGTGTTCGTCACATGCTGCCCGCAGGTGCCCGACCCGGCCGGTTCGTACCCGGCACGCGACGACGGGCGGGCCCGGCCGCGGCCCCGGGGCGGGTATGACCTGCGCCGCTGGTTCCCGGTGGGATCAAGGGCACTGTAGGTTCTCCGCCATGGAGGAGCTGGACCGCCACATCGTGCAGCTGCTCGTCGAAGACGGGCGGATGAGCTACACCGACCTGGGCAAGGCCACGGGCCTGTCCACGTCGGCCGTGCACCAGCGGGTGCGCCGGCTGGAGCAGCGCGGCGTCATCCGCGGCTATGCCGCGGTCGTCGACCCGGAGGCGGTGGGGCTGCCGCTGACGGCGTTCATCTCGGTGAAACCGTTCGATCCCAGCGCGCCGGACGACATCGCCGAGCGGCTGGCGGGGGTGCCGGAGATCGAGGCGTGCCACAGCGTGGCCGGCGACGAGAACTACATCCTGAAGGTGCGGGTCGCCACTCCGCACGAGCTGGAGGAGTTGCTTGCGCGGTTGCGGTCGTTGGCGGGGGTGTCCACGCGGACGACTGTGGTTCTCTCCACGCCGTACGAGGCTCGGCCGCCGAAGATCTGACGGCGACCCGTGATCGCGTGCGTGGGCTTTCCGGCCGGGGGGTGACGTTCGTCTGCGGGCCGGTGGGGGCGTTTGCGCAGTTCCCCGCGCCCCTGAGGGGTGGGTGCCGGGCGTGCGTGAGGTGTCTGCGGGTCCGTCGTGGCTTGTCGCGCAGTTCCTCGCGCCCCTGGGTGGGTGGGGGTGTGGCGGGTCTTTGCGTGCGGGTCCGTTGTGGCTGGTTGCGCCGTTCCTCGCGATCCTGGCGGGGCCCGGCTGCGGGGGCCGCGCGACGAGGTGCCTCGCTCAGGGGTGAGACTGTCGGTATGAGCGACAGCGCCACCGCATTCGAGTCGGACCGTGTTCACCCGGGGGCTCCCCGTACCGTGTTGCTGCGGGGCGGTGAAGTGCACAGTCCCGCCGATCCGTTCGCCACCGCGATGGTCGTGGAGCGCGGACAGGTCGCCTGGGTCGGTTCGGAGGGCGCCGCCGACGCGTTCTCGGACGGCGTGGACGAGGTGGTCGACCTCGAAGGGGCGCTCGTCACCCCGGCCTTCACCGACGCGCACGTGCACACCACGGCCACCGGTCTCGCCCTCACCGGCCTCGATCTCACCGGCACCCGCACCCTCGGCGACGCCCTGGCCCGCCTACGGGACTTCGCCGCCTCCCGCCCCGGCGACCGGGTGCTCCTCGGCCACGGCTGGGACGCCTCCCGCTGGCCCGAGCGGCGCCCCCCGAGGCGCGGCGAACTGGACGAGGCCACCGGCGGCCGGCCGCTCTACCTCAGCCGGATCGACGTCCACTCGGCCGTCGCCACCACGGCCCTGCTGGACCTGACACCGGGCGTCCGCGGGGCCGCCGGCTTCCAGGACGGCGAACCCCTCACCCGCGACGCCCACCACGCCGTACGCGCCGCCGCGTTCGCCGCCGTGACCCCGGCACAGCGCACGGAGGCCCAGCGCGCGGCCCTGCGGCACGCCGCGTCGCTCGGGATCGGTTCCGTGCACGAGTGCGCGGGCCCCGAGATCTCCTCCGAGGACGACTTCACCGGGCTGCTGCGGCTCGCCGCCGAGGAGGCGGGCCCCCGCGTCGTCGGCTACTGGGCCGAGCAGGACGTGGCGAAGGCCCGCGCCCTGGGAGCGGCCGGCGCCGCGGGCGACCTCTTCGTGGACGGCGCCCTCGGCTCGCACACGGCTTGTCTGCACCGGCCGTACACCGACGCCGCACACACAGGCACCGCCTACCTGGACACCGACGCCGTCGCCGCCCATGTGGTGGCGTGCACCGAGGCGGGGCTCCAGGCGGGCTTCCACGCCATCGGGGACGCCGCCGTGGCCTCCGTGGTCGACGGGGTGCGCGCAGCCGCCGAGAAGGTCGGCCTGGCCCGCGTACGCGCCGCCCGGCACCGCGTCGAGCATGCCGAGATGCTCACGCCCGAGACGATCGCCGGTTTCGCCGACCTCGGCCTCACCGCCTCCGTCCAGCCGGCCTTCGACGCGCTGTGGGGCGGCGAGGAGGGCATGTACGCCGAGCGTCTGGGCGCCGAGCGCGCCCGTACGCTCAATCCCTACGCCGCACTGCTGCGCGCCGGCGTGCCGCTCGCCTTCGGTTCCGACAGCCCCGTCACCCCGCTCGACCCCTGGGGCACGGTCCGCGCCGCCGCCTTCCATCGAACGCCCGGACACCGGGTGTCCGTGCGCGCCGCCTTCACGGCGCACACCCGGGGCGGCTGGCGGGCGGTCGGACGGGACGACGCGGGGTCCCTGGTGCCGGGCGCGCCCGCTGACTACGCGGTGTGGCGCACCGAGGAACTCGTGGTCCAGGCCCCGGACGACCGGGTCGCCCGCTGGTCGACCGACCCCCGCTCCGGAACCCCCGGGCTGCCCGACCTGTCACCCGGCGCGGACCTGCCCGTCTGTCTGCGCACCGTGGTGGACGGTCGAACCGTATTCGTACGGCCGGACGAGTGATGTCCCGGGGTGGCGCGGCGCCGATCATGGTCCGACGGGCTGTCGCGCGACCTGCGCATCCTCGGCGCTGACCAGGCGTTTCTTGGAAAACCCGCAGGTGGAACGACTGTTGACAGTGAGCGGCAGGTGGCCGGTAGGTTCGGCCGGGTCCACCACCGGACGTCCGGCCGGTGAACTTCCGCGCAGTCGCCGCAGCGCAGTTGGGTCAGGGGTGGTGTGCCGCACCGGCGCACCACCACTGGGAGCCAGGCCCAGCGTCCGCGCCACGGGGCGAGGGAACGTTCCGGCCGGATGGTGTGACCCGGGTGGGGCCCGGCCGCTCAGTAGACAACGGCTTTCGGTCGACCCGCAGCCAGCGGGTCCCAGGTCGGCCCGAAGGGCGCCGGGCCCCGATCCGCAGTTCCCCACCCTCCCGTGACCCCTTTTCCCCTCGTACGACCCCGTTGTGCGACTTTTCAAGTCGGCGCCTTACCTGCGGGAAGAGCGGCGCTCGCTATGGTGGTGCCCCTCTCGCACGGAAGTTTTAAGGGGAAGCTGTGAACGACGGCGTTGAGCGACGGTTCGGTCCGCTCGGCACGACCTTGGTGATCATCCCGACCTTCAACGAGGCGGAGAACATCAAGAGGATCGTGGGCCGGGTGCGGGCGGCCGTACCCGCGGCGCACGTCCTGATCGCCGACGACAACAGCCCCGACGGCACCGGCAAGCTCGCCGACGAACTGGCCGTCGAGGACGAACACGTCCACGTCCTGCACCGCAAGGGCAAGGAGGGCCTCGGCGCCGCCTACCTCGCCGGCTTCGGCTGGGGCCTGGAGAACGGGTACGGCGTCCTGGTCGAGATGGACGCCGACGGCTCCCACCAGCCCGAGGAGCTGCCCCGGCTGCTGACCGCGCTCAAGGGCGCCGACCTGGTGCTCGGCTCCCGCTGGGTGCCTGGCGGCCGGGTGGTGAACTGGCCCAAGTCCCGTGAGTTCCTCTCGCGCGGCGGAAGCCTGTACTCGCGTGTCCTGCTCGACGTGCCGATCCGCGACGTCACCGGCGGCTACCGGGCCTTCCGGAGCGAGACCCTGGAGCGGCTCGGCCTCGGAGAGGTCGCCTCGCAGGGGTACTGCTTCCAGGTCGACCTGGCCCGCCGGGCCGTGCGGGCCGGCTGTCACGTCGTCGAGGTGCCGATCACCTTCGTCGAACGGGAACTGGGCGACTCCAAGATGAGCCGCGACATCCTGGTGGAGGCGCTGTGGCGGGTCACCACGTGGGGTGTGGGGGAGCGGGCCGGGCGCGTGCTGGGGCGGAAGAAGCCCTGAGCGGCCTCCCTGTCGCACAGACCGGGCTGACCCCGTCTTTACGCTTTATGCCGTACTGAGCCCTGGCCAGGCACACTGGAGGCATGACGACTGGCGCACCGATCCCGCCCTCCTCCGCCCCCGGCCTTACCGCTCGTCGGCCCCGGCGCTCACGACTGCTGAGGTTCCTGCCCCTGGGCGTGGCCGCGTGGCTCGTGCTGGAGATCTGGCTGCTGACGGTGGTGGCGGGCGCGGCGAGCGGGTTCGCGGTGGTCCTGCTGCTGATCGGCGGGTTCGTCCTCGGCGCCGTGGTGATCAAGCGGGCCGGGCGGCGGGCCTTTCGCGCGCTGAGCGAGACGTTGCAACAGCAGCAGAGCGGGGCGCTGCCGCAGGGCCGGGCCAACTCCGAGGGCAACGGCCTGATGATGCTCGGCGGGCTGCTCCTGATGCTGCCGGGGCTGATCTCCGACGCGCTCGGGCTGCTTCTGCTGGTGCCGCCCGTGCAGAAGGCGCTCTCGCGGTATGCGGAGCGGACGTTCGAGCGGAAGGTGCGGGAGGCTTCGGGGTCGTTCGGGAACGCGTTCCAGCAGGCTCGGATCCATCGGCCTGACGGGAAGGTGGTCCAGGGTGAGGTCATCCGGGACGACGTGCCGCGCGACCGCGAGGACAACCAGGGCTCGCGCCCGCCGCTGACCGGCTGAGGGCCGGCCGCCGCCGGGGGTGGGTGGGGGCTTTTTCCGCCCCCGCCGCCCCTACCCGTTCCCGTCACGACCTCAGGGGCTCCGCCCCCGAACCCCCGCTCCTCAAACGCCGGAGGGGCTGAGATACCCAGGGGCTCCGCCCCTGAACCCTCGCTCCTCAAACGCCGGAGGGGCTGAGATACCCAGGGGCGCGGGGAACTGCGCAACCCCAGCCACGGCCGGCCCGCACGCACCCGGAACCGAACCCGGGTCCCACGCAAACGCACAAAACCGCAGGAACCGTGCCCGAAGACACGGCGCCCGCGGTCGCGTGCGTGCGCTGTATGCCGCTCAGCCCCCTGAAGGGCTACGCGGACTTGCGGCTGTCCCGAGGGTGGACCGCAATGTTCATGGCGCCGGATCGAAGCACGGCCAGGCGCTCTTCGAGGACCTCTTCGAGCTCCTCTCGCGTACGCCGTTCCATCAGCATGTCCCAATGCGTACGCGCGGGCTTGGCCTTCTTCTCTTCAGGGCCGTCGCCGTCCACCAGGAGTGCCTGGGCCCCGCAGACCTTGCACTCCCACTCCGGCGGGATCTCCGCCTCCACCGAGAAGGGCATCTCGAATCGATGGCCCTTCTCGCATGCGTACTCCACGGCCTGGCGCGGGGCCAGGTCGATGCCGCGGTCCGTCTCGTAGCTAGTCACCACGAGGCGCGTGCCGCGAAGAGCTCGCTCACTCATGAATCGTGCCTCCCGGGCTTGTCGCCCACAGGACAGGTGTCGCTGTCGTCGTCATCCGGTCAACGTCCGGTCGGCGGTAAAGATTCCCGCTCCGGGACATGCGTCGCCGTCGTAGCCGCCCGTTGTTGTACCCACCTGCGCCCGGTATGTCACATCTGGCAGTAGATGTCACCCGGTGTTGCGGCATCTTTGACGCGCAGTAACGGTACGCCTGGCAGGCCAAACGCGTACACTACCGCCCTTTGGCGCTGAGCGCTAAATCCTCGCCGGAACGGGGTTGCCCGCGTCGCGCACCGCCCGGCGCACCGGAACCCTCGCGAGCAGCACGAATCCCAGGACGAAGAAGGCCACGAGGGAGAGGATCGCGTCCCGGTAGCTGCCCGTCAGCTGGTAGGTCACGCCGAACAGGAGCGGCCCCAGCCAGCTCATGCCACGGTCGCTCATCTCGTACGCGGAGAAGTACTCGGCCTCCTTGCCGGGCGGCACCAGATGCGAGAACAGGGACCGGGAGAGCGCCTGGCTGCCGCCGAGGACCAGCCCGATGCCCGCCGCGAGGACGAAGAACCAGCCGGGCGCTCCCGCGGGCAGGAAATATCCGGCGGCCAGCGTGAGCGTCCAGGCGACCAGGGATCCGAGAATGATCCGTTTGGCGCCGTACGTCCGGGCCAGCCGGCCCATTCCGAGGGCCCCGGCCACCGCGAGCAGCTGGACCAGCAGCACGGCCACGATCAGCGTCGACTGGTCCAGGCCCAGCTCCTCGGACCCGTACACGGAGGCCTGTGAGATGACCGTCTGGATGCCGTCGTTGTAGACCAGGTACGCCAGGAGGAAGGCGAGGGTGAGCGGCTGGCGGCGCATGTCGCGCACGGTCGCCGCGAGCTGCCGCCAGCCGCGTCCGGGCGCGCCCGGCGAGCCCGCGGGGGAGTCCGCCGTACGGCGGTCGCGCAGCCGTCGGAGCGGGATGAGGGTGAAGGCGCCCCACCAGATGCCCGCCGAGGCCAGGCAGATGCGGACCGCCGTCGCCTCCGAGACACCGAAGCTGTCGTGGGCGCTGTAGAGCACCAGGTTCGCCACCAGGACCAGCGAGCCCGCCGCGTAACCGAACGCCCAGCCCCTCGACGAGACGGCATCGCGCTCCTCGGGCGGGGCGATCTGCGGCAGATACGAGTTGTAGAGCACCATCGAGACGGCCAGCGAGGCATTGGCCACGATGAGCAGGAGGCCGCCCAGCAGATAGCGGTCGCCGTCCAGGAAGAACATGCCCGCCGTGGCCGCGGCGCCCAGATACGCCGAGCACGCGAGGAGCGGCTTCTTACGGCCGCCGCGGTCGGCCGCCGCGCCCGCCAGGGGCATCACGAAGATCGACAGGATCACGGACGCGGACACGCTGTAGGCGAAGAACGAACCGGCGCGCAGGGGTATCCCCAGCGGGTGCACGAATCCGTCAGCGTCCGCCGCCGCCTTGGCGACCGACGTCAGATAAGGGCCGAGGAACACGGTGAGCACGCTCGTCGAATAGACGGAGCAGGCCCAGTCGTAGAAGTACCAGCCGCGTTGTTCGCGCCGCCGTTCGGCGGCCCCGTCGGCCGCCCGTTCCCGCACGGTGTCGGTGCCCACCCGTGCCCTCGCTTCCCCGTGTCGTGCTCGTGCAGGGCGTACCGCGTGGCGTGCCGGGACCGTTCAGGCCCAGGTGCCGCGGTCCTGGAGGACCCCGCGCAGCGTCTCGATGTGATCGGTCATGATGCCATCGACTCCCAGGTCCAGAAGCCGGTGCATCCGCTCGGGTTCGTTGACCGTCCACACATGGACCTGCAGCCCGCGCGCGTGGGCGGCGTCCACGAAACGGCGGTCCACCACCGGGATGCCCGACTGCGCCTCGGGAACCTGCGCGCAGACCGCCGAGCGCCGCGGCGCGGCGGGCAGCCCCCACGACTTCAGCCGCAGCCCGAGCACACCCCGGGTGCCGTACGAGGTGGCCAGGCGCGGGCCGGCCACGCGCTGGGCCCGGGCGACGCGCGCGTCGGAGAAGGAGCCCACGCAGACCCGGTCCCAGGCGGCGGTGGAGCGGATCAGATCGAGGAGGGGGAGCAGCGCTGGCTCCGCCTTCACGTCGACGTTCCAGCGGACGTCGGGGAAGGACTCCAGGAGCTCGTCGAAGAGGGGGACCGGTTCGGCGCCCGCCACGCGCGCGTGCCGTACGTCGTCCCAGGGGAGGTCGGCTATGCGGCCGGCGCCGTCGGTCACCCGGTCCAGCGTCGCGTCGTGGAAGGCGACGAGTTTTCCGTCCGCCGTGGCGTGCACATCGGTCTCGATGTACCGGTAGCCTGCCTCGACCGCGCGGCGGAACTGGGCGACGGTGTTCTCCAGGCCGTCGGCGGCCCCGCCCCGGTGGGCGAAGGCTATGGGCCCGGGATGGTCGAGGTAGGGGTGGCGTATGCGCGAGATCACTCGCGCAGTATCGCCCGCTTCGATGGCCCTGCGGCAACGACCGTGCTGCCGTCCGGTGATGCGGCAGGGACGGCGAACACCCGCAGGAACAGCTGGGCCAGCGGCCCGATGGCGAGCGCGTACAGGACCGTGCCGACACCGACCGTGCCGCCGAGGACGAAGCCCGTCGCGACCACGGCCACCTCCAGGGTCGTGCGCACCAGGCGGACCGAACGGCCGGTGCGCTGATGGAAGCCCGTCATCAGGCCGTCGCGCGGACCCGGCCCGAAACGCGCCGCTATGTAGAGGCCGGTCGCCAGGCCGTTCAGCAGGATGCCCGCCACCATCAACGGGACACGGGCCCCGAGGGCGTGCACGTCCGGCAGGAGGGCGAGCATGCCGTCCATCGCGATGCCGACCACGAAGACGTTGGACACCGTGCCGAGGCCCGGGCGCTGGCGCAGCGGTATCCACAGGAGAAGGACGACGGCCCCGATGATGATCGACACGACACCGATGGTCAGCCCGGTCAGCTCGGCGAGGCCCTGATGCAGCACACCCCAGGGCTCAAGGCCCAGGCCCGCCTCCACGAGGAGGGCGGAGCTCACTCCGTACAGGGCCAGCCCCACGTACAGCTGAAGAAGTCGACGGGTGAGGTGCCTGGGCGGCGGGCTGGACACGGTGTGCTCCCTGATGGCGGTGCGGTGGTGTCACTGGACTGACTCATGACACTCTGTGGCGTGAGGATAAACCTCTTCCATGGCCAATTCGGGGAAGGTGGACTGGAAAACATGGCGCAGTGGACTTCGGCGGTGGGAGCCGCCCAGCTTGCCCGACTGCTCAACTCCCAGCAGGAGCGCCCCGCGGGCCCCGGCACGCGCCGCCCGCCCGCCTACCGCGCCCTCGCCGACGGTATCCGGCTGCTCGTTCTCGAAGGCCGGGTCCCCGTGGCCGCGCGCCTGCCCGCCGAGCGCGAACTGGCCCTCTCGCTGTCCGTCAGCCGCACCACCGTGGCAGCGGCCTACGAGGCACTGCGCGCCGAGGGCTTCCTGGAGTCCCGCCGGGGCGCGGGCAGCTGGACCGCCGTACCGGCGGGAAACCCGTTGCCCGCACGCGGTCTCGAACCCCTGCCGCCCGAGACCCTCGGCTCCATGATCGACCTGGGCTGCGCGGCCCTGCCCGCCCCCGAACCCTGGCTCACCCGCGCCGTCCAGGGCGCCCTGGAGGAGCTGCCGCCGTACGCCCACACGCACGGCGACTATCCGGCGGGGCTGCCCGCGCTGCGCCAGACCCTCGCCGACCGGTACACCGCACGTGGCATTCCCACCATGCCCGAGCAGATCATGGTGACCACCGGGGCCATGGGGGCCATCGACGCCATCTGTCACCTCTTCGCCGGCCGCGGGGAGCGCATCGCCGTCGAGTCGCCCTCGTACGCCAACATCCTTCAGCTGATGCGTGAGGCGGGGGCGCGGCTGGTGCCCGTCGCCATGGCCGAGGGGCTGGCGGGCTGGGACATGGACCGCTGGCGGCAGGTGCTGCGCGACGCGGCGCCCCGGCTCGCCTATGTCGTCGCCGACTTCCACAACCCGACCGGGGCGCTCGCTGACGAGAACCAGCGGCGGCAGCTCGTCGACGCCGCGCGGTCGGCCGGGACCGTGCTCGTCGTGGACGAGACCATGAGCGAGCTCCAGCTGGACGAGGGCATCGAACGGCCGCGGCCCGTCTGCGGATTCGACCCGGCCGGGTCGACGGTCATCACGGTCGGCTCGGCCAGCAAGGCCTTCTGGGCGGGGATGCGGATCGGCTGGGTCCGTGCCGCGCCCGACGTGATCCGCAGCCTCGTCGCGGCGCGTGCGTACGCCGACCTGGGCACCCCCGTCCTGGAGCAGCTGGCCGTGAACTGGCTGCTCAGCACGGGCGGTTGGGAGCAGGCCGTGGGCGTGCGGCGCGACCAGGCCCGCGAGAACCGGGACGCGCTGGTGGGGGCGCTGCGCCGCGAACTCCCGGACTGGGAGTTCGACGTGCCGCACGGCGGGCTCACGCTGTGGGTGCGCACGGGGGGTCTGTCCGGGTCGCGGTTGGCCGAGGTGGGCGAGCGGGTGGGGGTACGGGTGCCGTCCGGGCCCCGGTTCGGGGTGGACGGGGCGTTCGAGGGGTATGTGCGGCTGCCGTTCACCGTCGGGGGTGCGGTGGCCGACGAGGCGGTTGCGCGGCTGGGGGCGGCGGCGCGGATGGTTGCGACCGGGGCGCTTGGCGGTGGGGAGGCGCCCCGCACGTTCGTGGCGTGACACCCGCGGGTTGAGACGCGGCGCTCCCGGGTGGTTTGTCGGGTGCGGGTGCGTTGTGACTGGCCGCGCAGTTCCCCGCGCCCCTGGGTGGGTGGGGGTGCCGGGGCCTGCATGTGCGGGTGCGTCGTGGTCGGCCGCGCCGTTCCCCGCGCCCCTAGGGAGGGGCTGTGCCCCGTCAGGGGCGCGGGGAACGGCGCAGTCTTTTGGCTTTCAGGGGCGCGGGGAACTGCGCGGCCAGCCACGACGCTCCGGAGGGTGATGTCCGGCGGTCAGCCCTCCGCGGCCACGCCCACCGGGCCCGGTGCCGTGACGCGGGCGGGCGCGGGGGCCGCCGGGGCTTCCGGGGCCGTGCCCGCCGGGGGGAGCAGGTCCAGGACCGCCCGGCGATGCGTCTCGCTCGTCGCCTCGTCGTACGGGTCCGGCGTCGCCGGCACCTGAAGGCGGTGGACGGGGCCCGCGCCGAGCCGCGCGTACCCCCGCCCCGCCGGCACGTCGGCCGTGGGAGTCGTGTGTGGCGGCACCCCCAGCACCGCTTCGAGCTGCCCCGTCGAAGCCGCCCCGAGCACGACACGCGCGCGTGTGTGCCCCAGAACCGCCTCGCCGAGCGATTCCACGGCGTCGAACTGTTCGGCCACCACGACCGTGACCCCGGCCGCGCGCCCGTGACGCAAAGGCACCTGGAGGAGCGTCTGCGGATCACTGCGGCTGTCGGCCGCCGCGAGGTGGCCGAGCGCGGTCGGCCGGTCCAGGAGGAGCCACAGCGGACGCCGTGTGTCCTCCGGCGGCGTCAGCCCCGCCTGCCGGGACCGGTTCGCCGTGACGAGACGCCGCTCCGTCTCGTGCGCGGCCCATTCGAGGGCCGCCAGCGCCCCCGACAGACCGCATTCGATGCCCAGGACGCCGTCGCGCCCCGCCAGGCACGCGTACTCGCCCGTGCCGCCGCCCTCGACGATCAGTACGTCACCGTGCCGCAGGGCCTGCAGCGCGATCGAGCGCAGAAGCGTGGTCGTGCCGCTGCCGGGCCCGCCGACGGCGAGGAGGTGCGGCTCGGTGGAGCGCACGCCGGTGCGCCAGACCACCGGAGGAACGTCCCGCTGCTCCTGGCCGAAGTCGAGGGGGAGCGTGCGCTGCACGCCCGCCGGGTCGGTGAAGCCGAGGACGGTCTCGCCCGGTGCCGTGACGAACCGCTGGGCGGCGATGTCGGTGGGCAGCGGAGGCAGGACGGCGACCGAGAGCTGGTTGCTCTCCTCGTCCCACGCGAAGCGGTACTCCCGGCCGCGGCCCGACTTGGCGTGCAGCAGCTGCTCGATACGGGCCCGGGAGTCGGCCTCCCCGTCCCGGAAGTAGGCGGGGTAGCGCACGGACAGCTGCGAGACCCGGCCGGTGTCGTCGAACTCGTACGCGTCGAAGGCCTTGCCCCACTCGCCGCCGTGGGCGTAGAGCGGGGCCGGGTCCTCGGGGACGGAGAAGTACGGAACGAGCGCCTCGTAGAGGGACTCCAGGCGCTTGCTCTGTGAGTCGTCGGGGCCTGTGGGCACGGCCGGGGTGTGGTCCCGGCCCTGCCAGGCGGCCGCCGCCATCAGGGTGATGACGGCCAGCAGCGGCCCGTACGGGATGAGGGCCACGATCAGGACGACCGAGGCCACCAGGAACAGCAGTGGACCGCGCCGGTCCTTGGGGGTGTCCGCCCATTTGCGCCGGCCGGCGGCCGCCAGCCGACGCAGTCCACGGCTGATGGTGATCAGCGGGTGGAGGACGTCGGTGGCGCTGTCGGCGGCCGTCCGGGCCAGGTCCCTGCTGCGGGCGATCTGCGCGCTGCCGGTACTCAGAATGCGGGGGAGGGGGCGCCGGGCCACTGCTGTCTCCTGGAGGTGCGTGCGAACGGGGTGGGGGTCAGAACTTGATCCCGCCGAGCAGTCCGGCCAGGCTCGCGCCGCCCGCCGTGATGCTCGGGGCGATGGCCGTGCCGGCGAGGTAGAACCCGAAGAGGGCGCTGACCATCGCGTGCGAGGCCTTGAGGCCGTCCTTGCGGAAGAAGAGGAAGACGATGATGCCGAGCAGGACCACGCCTGACATGGACAGGATCATGATTGTTTCTCCTGGATCGATGGGGACAGTCACCATGAGTACTTCCAGGCTCACAGCATGTATCCATACGATAAAAGGTGCAACTGGGTGAAATTCTGCTTATTTCACCCCGATGGGCCTGCTCGGGAGGGCCCCTCGGTGGCCCGCTCGGTGATTTGTCGGTTTCGTAGTGATCCTTGCCTCGGGTGGGCCAGGTCATGTGCCCGCGAAGCCAGTACTCTGGCGATTCACCCGTACGGTCGCACCGCTACGGCCGCACGTCCCCGCAGTCCCGTTCGGTCCCGTTCGTCGTCGCACCGTTCCCGCGGTGCGAGTCCCCCAGTGATTCCCCAGTGAGAGGCGGTCCCGTCGATGAGTGAAGCGCCCGACCCCGAGGTCGTGGAGCTGGCGACCAAGATCTTCGATCTGGCCCGGCAGGGGCGGACCGAGGCGCTCGTGGCGTACGTCGACGCGGGTGTTCCGGCCAACCTCACCAACGACCGCGGCGACTCGCTCGTGATGCTCGCCGCCTACCACGGTCACGCCGACGCCGTGAGCGCCCTCCTGGAGCGCGGGGCGGAGGCGGACCGTATCAACGACCGAGGCCAGACTCCGCTCGCCGGGGCCGTCTTCAAGGGCGAGGACGCCGTCATCCGCGTCCTCCTGGCCGCGGGCGCGGACCCCTCGGCGGGGACGCCCTCCGCCGTCGACACGGCCCGGATGTTCGCCAAGGCCGACCTGCTCGACCTGTTCGGAGCACACTGAACCATCCGCCTTGACCAGGCGAAACAGCTTTTTTGGGGGAGGCGGGACGGGGCCGCCGGAAATGCGGTCGCGGCAGCGAGAACCGCTGGGTCATCATGACGTCGTGATTCACGGACGCGATGGCTGGGCAGGTGTTGCCGCACCGCGCGGACCGTGATGCGGCCCGCACGGGCCACCGACGAGAGGCAGAGGAAGATGGTCTACAGCAAGCAGGAAACGGCGGGCGCCCCGACGTGTTGTCACGCGGCCAGGTAGAGCAGGATCCCGGTTGCGTCGACGCTTGATGTGAGGCTGTTTCCCATGTTCGATCCGGTCATAGCGCCCAGCGGTACGCTGCTCGGCCTGCTCCAGAGGGGCCGCGGCGACGGCACGCTGCACGCGCTCACCGCACCGCGCGCCGAAGCGCTCGCGGCACTGAACCACTGTGTGCTGAGCGACCCCCGCCACGACTGGCAGGTGGAGAACCGCTCGCTCTACTACGCACGTCTCCACCTCGACCTGGGTGGCGGCCTCGACGAGATCGAGGCCCACCTCTTCGACGCGGCGGACGTGCTCGACACCGACGAGTCACGCACGGGCCTCGCGCTCGCCGTCCTCGGCCACCTCGCCTCGTACGGCAGGCGGGACGCCCTGGAACTGCTGCGGCGGTACGCCGCAAGCGGCGCCAACTGGACGTGGGCCCTCGACGAACTGGCGCTGCGCGACGACGACGCCGGGCTGCGCGCCCTCGCGGCCCCCGTCCTCGCCCGCTTCGCCACCGACCCCGAGGGCGAGGCCGAACTGGCCGCCGTCGTGCGCGACTCCTTCGAGCCGCGGCCCTGGCGGCTGTGGGCCGACGATCCACGCTCATCCATCGGCACGCGCGTGCGTGCCGCCCGGGAAAGCGGTTCCTTCGACCGCTGGCAGCAACAGATGCGACCGTCCGGGCCCCGCCCCGGATGGAGCGTGCGGGCCGTCTTCGAATGGGCCCAGCAGGGCATCGAGCGCGGAGCCGCGCTCCATGTGCCCGCCGCGCGCTGCCTCACGGCCGTCGCCGGACCCGAGGACCGCCCCGAGATCGTCGAGGCCGCCCGCACTGGGGACGACGGCGCACGCTGCACCGCCCTGCGCTATCTCGCCGACAGTCACGATCCCGAGGTACTGGATCTGGTCGAGGCCGCACAGTCCTCCGGCTCACCCCTCGTGGTGGAGGCCGCCGTGGACGCCTTCGAACGGATGCGCAGCGTCGCCGCCGTACAACGGGCCCGCGGCTGGGCCCACCGGCCCGACGCCCTGGGAGAGGCCGCCGGACGCGTCCTCGCCTGCCGGGGCGGCGCACAGGACAGCGAACTGGTCCTGGGCGCCCTGCGCGAAGCCGTACGGGGTGAGGGACCCGACGCGCAGACCCTGTGGACCCTCGTCGACGGCGCCGGACGGCTCGGTATCGCGGGAGCGGCACCCGTCCTGCGGCACGTCTACCGCGAGACCGCCTCCTCCCACCTGCGCGGCCGGGCGGCACGCGCGCTGGCCGCCACCGACCCGTCCTTCGCCGCGGGCTTCGCCGTCGAGTGCCTGTGGGACTGCGAGGAGACCACCCGCGAAGTGGCCGCACGGCACGCCGAGACCGGGGACGCCCGCGTGGTCGACCAGCTCCGCCGGCTCGCCGCCGACCCGGCCGAGGAGGCCGACGTACAGACCGCGGTCCGCAGCCGCATCGGACCGGACGCGTCCGCCGTGTGACCCAGGACCGCGGGCCGGACCGAGGGCCGGACCGCGTGGAGGCAGCCGGGGAGCGCGCGGAGTGGGACCGCGCGCACGGTGATCGCGGCGAGCGCCCCGCGCGCCGGTGTGCGCGACCGGCGTGTGAGCGTCCCGTCGTCGGCCCGTATCCCGTTGGTACGGGCCCGGACGCCGGAGCGTGACCGCTCCGTGATGAGAGGGCGTGCGGAGCCCAACGCTCATGGGACGTTCCTCATCCGGAAAGATCCACGTTGACGCGGCCACGTCCAGCACGACGACAACACCCGTATGCGTGTCGTCATCGTCACCGAGTCCTTTCCCCCCGATGTGAACGGCGTGGCCCACTGCGCGCTCCAGACCGCCCGGCACCTCGTCGAGCGCGGTCACACCCCCGTTGTCGTCGCTCCGGCAACCTCCCCCAAGCTCTCGACCACCCCCTCCGAACAGTCGGGCGCCTCCTTCGGGACCGCGCCCGAGGCAGCCGCACCGTGCCCCGTCGTCCGCATCCCGTCCCTGCCACTCCCCGGCTACCCCCAGGTCCGCGTCGCCCTCCCCAGCCGACGCGTCGCCGCCGCGATCACCGCACACCGTGCCGACATCGTGCACCTGGCCAGCCCCTTCGTCCTCGGCGTCCGCGGCATGGCCGCAGCCGGCCGCCTCGGCATCCCCGCCGTGGCCGTCTACCAGACCGACCTCGCCGGCTACGCCCGTACGTACATCAGCACCGGCGAGGCCACCGCCTGGCGCCGTATCCGCTCCGTCCACGCCGCCGCCGACCGCACCCTCGCCCCGTCCACCGCCGCCCTGCACGACCTGGAGGCGCACGGCGTGCCCCGGGTACGGCTGTGGCCGCGGGGCGTCGACACCGTCCGCTTCCGGCCCCAGCACCGGGACGACGCCCTGCGCCGTGAACTCGCCCCGAACGGCGAACTGATCGTCGGTTACGTGGGCCGGCTCGCCCCCGAGAAGCAGATCGAACTCCTCGCCGGAGCCTGCGCTCTGCCCGGCGTGCGTGTGGTCGTCGTCGGCGACGGCCCGAGCCGGCCGGGCCTCGACCAGGCGCTGCCGGGCGCCGTCTTCCTGGGGCGCCGCACCGGCGACGAACTCGCCCGGATCTTCGCCTCCCTGGACGTCTTCGTGCACACCGGCCCCTTCGAGACCTTCTGCCAGACCGTCCAGGAGGCGATGGCCAGCGGGGTACCGGTCGTCGCCCCCGCCGCGGGCGGTCCCCTGGACCTGGTGGCGCACGGGCGCACCGGGCTGCTCGTCCCGCCGCGCGACGAGGCCGCCGTGCGCGACGCCGTGTGGTCGCTCGCCGCCGACCCCGCCCTGCGGGCCGCCTACGGCGCCGAGGCACGCCGTACCGTCGAGGGCCGTACCTGGGCCGCCGTCGGGGACGCGCTCATCGAGCACTACACGGACGTCCTCGCCGGCCGGGCGGTGGTGGCGGCATGAGCGATGCCCTGAGCGACGAGTCTCTGAGCAACGAGCCCCTGAGCATCGTGCGGCTCGCCAACTTCGTCGCCCCCTCCTCGGGGGGCCTGCGGACCGCGCTGCGCGAACTGGGCGCCGGTTACCTGGAGGCGGGCCACCGGCCCGTCCTGATCGTGCCCGGCGAACGCGCCTCGGACCGCGAGACCGAACAGGGACGTGTCATCACCCTGCCGGGCCCGCTGCTGCCCGGCACCGGCGGCTACCGCGTCCTCACCGACAGGCGGCGCGTGGCGGCGCTCCTGGAGACGCTCGCCCCCGACCGGCTCGAAGTCTCCGACCGTACGACGCTGCGCTGGACCGGCGTCTGGGCGCGGCGCGCCCGGGTGCCCGCGGTGATGGTCTCCCACGAGACCGCCGACGGCGTGCTGCGCACCTGGGGCATGTCGCCGGGCCTCGCCCGGCGCACCTCGGACGCCCTCAACCTCCGTACCGCCCACCACTACGCGCGGATCGTGTGCACCACGGAGTTCGCGGAGCGCGAGTTCGTCCGCATCGGCGCCCGCAATGTCGTACGCGCCCCGCTGGGCGTCGACCTGGAGGGGCGCCACCCCGCGCTGCGGGACCCGGCGGTACGGGCCCGGTACGCGCGCGTGGACCAGACCCTGCTGGTCATGTGCTCCAGGCTGTCCGTCGAGAAGCGGCCCGGTACGGCCCTGGACGCGCTGGAGGCTTTGCTGCGGGGCGGGCGGCGCGCGGTGCTCGTCGTGGCCGGCGACGGGCCGCTGCGGGCCCGGCTCGAACAGCGGGCGCGTGAACGGCGGCTGCCCGTGACCTTCCTCGGGCACGTCGCCGACCGCGCGCTGCTCGGCGGACTGCAGGCCTCCGCCGACGTGTGTCTGGCGCCGGGGCCCGCCGAGACCTTCGGGCTCGCCGCCCTGGAGGCCATGGCCTGCGGCACGCCCGTCGTCGCCAGCGCCACCTCCGCCCTTCCGGAGGTCATCGGCTCCGCCGGAGCGACCGCCGCGGACACCGGGACGGCGTTCGGTGTCGCGATCGGCATGCTCCTGGACCGGCCCGAGGACGAACGCCGGGAGGCCGCACGCGCGCGTGCCGCGTGTTTCGGGTGGCCGGCCGCCGTGGAGGCGTTCCTCGCCGCGCACGATGCCGCCGTCCGGGTGGGGGCGCCAAGGGCAGCGCTCCCCGCCACCGCTCTCCGGTCCGTGCCACGGCCCCGGGAGGGCGTCGTATGAGACCCCTGCGGTTCGTGGCGCTGGGCGACTCCCTGACGGAAGGGGTGGGCGACCCCGTGGGCGAGGGGTGGCGCGGCTGGGCCGCGCTGCTCGCCGCGGGCCTGGCCCCGTCCGAGGCGCCGGTCGAGTTCCGCAACCTCGCGGTCAGCGGCGCTCAGACGCGTGACGTCCTGGAACGCCAGCTGCCCGTGGCGCTCGCCGCGCTGCCCGACCTCGCCTCGGTCGTCATCGGGGTGAACGACACCCTGCGCTGCACCTTCGACATCCACGCCGTGGCCGAACGACTCGACGAGGTGTACGCGGCGTTCACCGGGCAGGGCGCCGTCCTCCTCACCGCCTGTCTGCCCGACCCCGGGACGATGCTGGGGCTGCCGGGGGCACTCGCACGGCCGCTGGCACGGCGGCAGCGGGCCGTGAACGCGGTCGTGCACGCGCTGTCCGAGCGGTACGGGGCCGTGCATCTGCATGCCGCCGAGGGGGACTGGGTCGCGGAGCGGGGGATGTGGAGTGCGGACCGGTTGCATCCGGGGGAGCGGGGGCATCGGCAGCTCGCGCTGCGCTTCCATGCGCTGTTGGTGGAGGCGGGGCTCGCCTCGGGGCCCGTGCCGAGTGCCGTGGCCGAGTTTCCCGGGCCATCTCGGGCGGCCAGTCTTCGGTGGCTGGCCACCTCCGGGGCCGGGTGGGTGGCTCGGCGGTGCACCGATCTGTTGCCGCAGCTTCTCGGGCTGGCAGCTTCCGAGGTGCGGCATCGGGTGCGGGGCACTGGCGTGCGGCTTGATCTTGCGGCTTCTCGGGCTGTGGCTTCCGCGTTGGCGGGGGTTGCGGTGGGGGATCCTGCGGATGCGGCGTGAGGTTTTGAAGGTGGCTCCGCCTGGGGTGCGTTGTCGGGTGCGGGTTCGTTGTGGCTGGCCGCGCCGTTCCCCGCGCCCCTTGAAAGCCAAGGACTGCGCCGTTCCCCGCGCCCCTTGGGGGCTGCGCCCCCGACAGACAAAAGACTGCGCCGTTTCCCGCGCCCCTGGGGCTGTGCCCCTGGGGGCTGCGGGGCCTCAAGATGAAAGACTGCGCCGTTCGCCGTGCCCCTGGGGGGTGCAGGTCGGGACGAAACGTACCGGGGTGCCCGGGGTGGACTGAGCTGTGGTCGGGAGGTCTTCGGGGTGGACCACTGCGATGACCGGGTAGCCGCCGGTCGTGGGGTGGTCCGCGAGGAAGACCACCGGGCTGCCGTCCGGGGGGACCTGGACGGCGCCCAGGACCATGCCCTCGCTGGGCAGTTCACCGCCGATCGCCCTCTCCAGGGCAGGCCCCTCCGTGCGCAGGCCGATGCGGTTGCTCGCCGAGGACACCCGGTAGGTGTGCGTGGTGAACGTGTGCCAGGCCGCCGCCGTGAACCAGTCGTCGCGGGGCCCCGGCATCACCCGCAGGACCAGTTCGGCCGGCGGGGACGGCTGCGGAACGACGTCCACGCGCGCGGGGACGTCGTACGGCTTCCCCAGGGGGAGCACCGTCCCGGCGGTGAGGGGCGGTGGGCCGAGGCCCGAGAGGAGGTCGGTCGAGCGGCTGCCGAGCACCGGGTCGACGGTCACACCGCCCGCGACGGCCACGTAGGCGCGTACTCCGGAGACGGCCGTTCCGACCGACAGCAGCGCTCCGGCGGGCACGTGCACGGGGGCGCCCCAGGGGGCCGGGCGGCCGTCCACGGAGACGGGGCACGGGGCACCCCCGACGGCCACCGTGAGCGCCGAACGCGGCCGCAGGTCGCAGCCGTTGAGCGTGGTCTCCAGGAGGGCCGCCTCGGGCGGATTGCCGACGAGCCGGTTCATCAGGGCGGCGGCGGGCGCGTCCAGCGCGCCGGAGCGCGGTACGCCGAGGTGCGCGTGGCCCGGGCGCCCCCGGTCCTGCACCGTGGTCAGCGCCCCGGCCCGTACGACGACCAGTGCGCGGTCCGTCATCAGGAGTCCACCGGGACGAAGCGGACCGGCGTGCCCGGCGACAGCAGCGCGGCCGGCACGCGCGCGTGGTCCCACAGCACGGCGTCCGTCGTGCCGATGAGCTGCCAGCCGCCCGGCGACGAGCGCGGGTACACGCCCGTGTACGGGCCCGCGAGGCCCACCGAGCCCGCCGGGACCGCCGTACGGGGTGTCGCCCGCCGGGGCACGCCGTAGCGGGCCGGGAGCCCGGTCAGATAGCCGAAGCCGGGAGCGAACCCGCAGAAGGCGACCCGGAAGTCGGCCGCCGCGTGGATACGCGCCACCTCCTCCGGGGACACGCCCCAGATTTCGGCGACGTCCGCCAGGTCGGGGCCGTCGTAGCGCACGGCGATCTCCACGACGTCCGCGACGGGCGGAGGAACGGACGCAAGCCGTGTGCCGGCCAGCTGCGCGGCCAGCCGGGAGGGGTCCTCCAGGCCGTCCAGGAGCACCGTGCGGGCGGCGGGGACGATCTCGCGCACGGAGAGGGAGCCCTCCGCGCGGCGGCGGAGCAGATCGGCGTGCAGGGCCTGTGCCTCCTCGTCCGTGGACACCTCGACGAGCAGGGCGCGGTCACCGACCGGCAGTGCCCTCATACGAACGCCTCCACGCGGACGCCCGCCTCCTCCAGCCGTGCCCGGACCCGGCGGGCCAGGTCCACCGCGCCGGGCGTGTCGCCGTGCAGGCACAGGGACCGGGCCCGTACGGCGATCTCACGGCCCGAGTGGGACGTGACGACACCAGAACGGGCGAGGCCCACCGAGCGTTCCACGACGTCGTCCGGACGGGTGATGACCGCCCCCTGCCGGCCACGCGGCACGAGTGTGCCCTCGTCGGTGTACGCGCGGTCCGCGAACGCCTCGGTGACGACCGGCAGTCCGGCCTTCGCGGCCACGTCGAGGAACCGGGAGCCGGGCAGCCCGAGCACCGGCAGCGCGGCGTCGGCGAGCCGTACCCCGTCGACGACCGCCTTCGCCTGTTCCTCGTCGTGCACGATGCGGTTGTAGAGCGCGCCGTGCGGTTTGACGTACGCCACGCGCGCGCCCGCCGCGCGCGCGAAGACCTCCAGGGCACCGATCTGGTACGCCACCTCGGCCGCCAGCTCGCCGGACGGCACGTCCATCGCGCGCCGCCCGAAGCCCGCCAGGTCCCGGTAGGAGACCTGGGCGCCGATCCGTACCCCGCGCGCGGCGGCGAGATCGCACACCCGCCGCATGGTGGAGGGGTCCCCGGCGTGGAAGCCGCAGGCCACGTTGGCACTGGTGACGACGGACAGCAGCTGTTCGTCGTCGGTCAGGTGCCAGCGGCCGAACCCCTCGCCGAGATCGGCGTTGAGATCGGTCGCGGTACCGGTGGGGATACCGGTGGAGGTCATGGAGTGTCCGTTCTCCGGTCGGGCGGATCGGCTGACTCAGGCGACGCGGTACTGCTCGTCACGGGCGTCGGTGACGAACATGTGGCCGGGCGCGTGGGTGATCGCGAACGGCGGGCGCGAGGCCATCACCGCGGCCTGCGGTGTCACACCGCAGGCCCAGAACACCGGGATGTCGTCCGGCTCGAAGTCCACCGGATCCCCGAAGTCGGGGCGGCCCAGGTCCGCGATGCCGAGGGTGCCCGGATCGCCGCAGTACACCGGGCTGCCGTGCACCGCGGGCAGCAGACTGGTCTCCCGGATCGCCACGGGCAGGTGCTCGGGCGGCACCGGACGCATGGACACCACCATGGGTCCGCGCAGCCGTCCGGCGGGACGGCACTGGCGGCCGGTCACGTACATGGAGACGTTGCGGCCCTGCTCGATGTGGCGCATCGGGACGCCCGCCTCGGTCAGCGCCCACTCGAAGGTGAAGCTGCACCCGATGAGGAACGACACGAGGTCGTCGCGCCAGTGCGCCACCACGTCCGTGGGCTCCTCGACCAGCTCGCCGTGCTCCCACACGCGGTAGCGCGGCAGATCGGTGCGCAGATCGGCGCCCTCGGCCAGGACGGTCGACCAGGAACCGGCGTCGGTGACGTCCAGCACCGGGCAGGGCTTGGGGTTGCGCTGGCAGAACAGGAGCATGTCGTACGCCCAGTCGGCCGGCACCGAGATCAGGTTCGCCTGGGTGTGGCCCGCCGCGCAGCCCGCGGTGGGACCCGACACGCCCGCGCGGAAGCGGGAACGTGCCTCCGCCGGGCTCCACGCGTGCGCGTGGTCGTCGAGAAGGTCGAGCGGGCGGTGCCGTGTGCTCTGGGGCCGGGTCACAGGAGTTCCTTCCCACGGGTCTCGGGCAGACCGATCAGGGCCAGTGCCGCGAGTCCGTATCCGATCGCACCGAAGACGAGCGCGCCCCCGACACCCCAACTGTCGGCCAGGAAGCCGACGAGGGTCGGGAAGACCGCGCCCACGGCACGGCCCGTGTTGTACGTGAAGCCCTGTCCTGTGCCGCGTACGGCCGTCGGATACAGCTCACTGAGGAACGAGCCGAAGCCGCTGAAGATCGCCGACATGCAGAACCCGAGCGGGAATCCGAGCACGAGGACGAGGGTGTTGGCGCCGCTCGGGATGTTCGCGTAGGCCAGGATGCAGATCGCCGAGAGGATCGCGAAGAGCAGGATGTTCCGCTTGCGGCCCAGCTTGTCGGTGAGATAACCGCCGGTCAGGTAGCCGATGAAGGCTCCGGAGATCAGGAACGTGAGATAGCCGCCGGTGCCGACGACGGACAGTCCGCGGTCCGTCTTGAGATACGTCGGCACCCAGGTGGCCAGCGTGTAGTAGCCACCCTGGACGCCCGTGGAGAGCAGCACGGCGAAGATCGTCGTCTTCAGGAGGCCGGGCGCGCCGGCCGTGCCGGGCTTGAAGATAGCGGCGAAGGAACCCTTCTCGGGGCTCTCCTTGCGGCGTTCGGCCGCCTCGGGGGCGTCCTTGACCTGCCGGCGCACCCAGACGACCAGCAGGGCCGGCAGGGCGCCGGTCCAGAACATCACGCGCCAGGCGATGTCGTCGTCGAGGAACTGGAAGACCAGCGTGTAGACGACCACGGCGAGCCCCCAGCCGACGGCCCAGGCGCTCTGGACCGCGCCGAGCGTACGGCCCCGGTGCTTGGGGCTCGCGTACTCGGCGACCAGGATCGCGCCGACTGCCCACTCGCCGCCGAAACCGAGCCCCTGGAGAGCGCGGAAGACCAGCAGTGTCTCGTAGTTGGGCGCGAAGCCGCAGGCCACGGTGAAGACCGCGTACGTGACGACGGTGATCATCAGTGCCTTGACGCGCCCGATCCGGTCCGCGAGGACACCCGCCGCGGCGCCGCCGATCGCGGACACGACGAGCGTGACGGTCGTGAACAGCCCGGTCTGGCCGCTGCTGAGGCCGAAGTACGCGGCCAGGGCCACCATGCTCAGCGGCAGCGTGAAGTAGTCGTACGAGTCGAGGCCGTAGCCGCCGAACGCGCCGCCGAAGGCGCGGCGGCCGCGCGGCCCGAGGGCCCGCAGCCAGGCGAACGCACCCTCGTCGCCGGTGGGTTCACCCGCTCCGGGGCGCGTCTCGGCGGGCAGGGCCTGCGGTGGAGGGGTCGTGCTCATGGGCACCTCGCAGATGAGGGACGGGAGGGTGCTTGGGGACTGAGCCGTGCCATGGCGTGCGGAAGCCGTCGGCGCCGGGACGAGCGGGCGGTGCCCGAACGGGAGGGCGGTGCCCCGACGAGCGGGCGGTGCCCGGGAAACCCGGCGCCTGATAAGCAAGGTAGAGGATCGTTGAACGATCCTTCAATACCCATGTTGTTTCGTTCTTGTATCTGCGATTGAATTCGGGCGTGGCCGAACTGAACGGACTGGCGGACGACCGCGCGCTGCTGGGCCGCACCAGCACCGCCGAGCGGGTCTCGGACATCCTGCGGAGCCGGATCGCCGACGGGTACTTCCCGCCCGGCAAGCGCCTGTCCGAGGACAGCATCGGCGGCGCGCTCGGCGTCTCCCGCAACACCCTGCGCGAAGCGTTCCGGCTGCTCACGCACGAACGGCTGCTGGTCCACCAGCTCAACCGCGGTGTCTTCGTACGGGTGCTGACCGTCGAGGACGTCGAGGACATCTACCGCACCCGCAGCCTCGTCGAATGCGCGGTCGTCCGCGGACTCGGCAAGCCGCCGTACGCGGTGGACGGCCTCGCCGACTCGGTCGCGGACGGGCGGCGGGCGGCCCACGAGGGCGACTGGAAGGGCGTGGGCACCGCCAACATCCACTTCCACCAGGAACTGGTCGCCCTCGCCGGCAGCGCCCGTACCGACGAACTGATGCGCAGCGTCTTCGCCGAACTCCGCCTCGCCTTCCACCTGGTCGACGACCCCAAGCGCCTCCACGAGCCGTATCTGGCCCGCAACGGCCAGATACTGCAGGCCCTCCAGGACGGCGACCGCGAGGAGGCGGAGTCCCTCCTGGCCGTCTACCTCGACGACTCCCGCAGAAGGGTCACGGAGGTATACGGCAACCGGGTGGCGGAGGAGGCCTGACGGGCGCCCCGACTGGGGCGCGGGGCTGTGCCATGTGCGGCTCGGCCGCGTGGGCGCGACCAGCCACGACGGACCCGCACCGAACATCCGGCCGCAAGCCCTCTGCTCCCAGCAGGCGGCACACAGGACACCACAGGCCGTTTTGGGCTGTTGTCAGACCAAGGACCTAGTCTGTGCACCGTGACTTCGCCTGCATCGACGGACAGCGTTCCGCCCCAGCTCAGCGCGGGGCCGCGCCCCGCGCTGGGCCCGGCCGCCGACGAGGGCCTGGCGCGCCGCCTGCGCGCGCTCGCCTGCACCGCGCCCCTGCACGACCTCGACGTGCGCAAGGCGAACCTCGCGGGTGAGTACTCGGTGTACGGCATGGCGGAGGTGGCCCTCGCCTCCATCGACCTCATCACGCTGAACATGGACTTCGACACGGGTGCCGACCACGACCAGATAGTGGCCAGGCTCATTCCGCGCATCGCCGCCCAGGCCCCGCGCCGGCCCGTCGCCGAGCACGAGCGGGTGGCCCGCTGGGTCCTGGAGAACCTGATCAACGTCGGCAGCGTCGACCGCGGCTTCCGCGCCGTCTACGGCACGTTCGCGCCCGACGGTTCGTACGTGCGCCGCGACTACGACTTCAAGCTGA
Source organism: Streptomyces sp. NPDC060205 (assembly GCF_042728395.1). NCBI lineage: Bacteria > Bacillati > Actinomycetota > Actinomycetes > Kitasatosporales > Streptomycetaceae > Streptomyces > Streptomyces sp. NPDC060205. Next base: position 27,395 of record NZ_JBHWZP010000015.1, on the reverse strand, counting down.
TCGAGGAGGTCGCGGGCTACGGAGGGAGCGTGTACCTCCGTACGACGGACGAAGCGGTCAACGTCCTCGTGGGCGCCCTCGACACCGACGTCACCAGCGCGCAGATCGCCGCCGAGGTCAAGCTGGAGGTGCTGATCAGCCGGGGCCGTCTCGCGGACGCCCAGCTCGCCGCCGAGCAGGCCCGCTACCGCACCGTGCAGTACTCGGAGACGCTCCGCAGGGCCCTGGACGCGACCCGGCGCAACGTCCGGGCGGTGGACTGGCTGCAGGCCGTGCCCGACATGATCGCCGAGGCCCTCGACCACGTGGCGGACCGCTACCGCCACGAGAACGCGATCCTCACCAACATCCGCAAGGCGCGCGACGAGTCGGAGGACCCCGAGCAGAAGCGCCGGGCCGCCGAGCTGGTCGACATCGTGAAGGACTGCATCCGGCGTCACACGCAGTTGCAGTCCCGGCTGCTGGAGGCCGGGCCGCTGTTCCGCGCCGAGCAGGACCGGCAGGCCTTCGCGACCCCGATGACGACCTCCGGGATAGACCTCTACGGCCATCTCGTGGCCCCCGTGCTGCCGCTGCCCCTGGAGCAGGCGCTGCGGGTGACCGACGCCTTCTTCGCGCGCGGGACCGGGCTGCGCACCCCGGCGTCCGTCCGGGTCGGGGATCTGGTCGACCTGCTGCTGACACCGCCGGTGGAGCGGGAGCATCTCGGTGCGGAGATGCCCGAGCCCGATCTGATCGCCACGCCGGACGACAGCCGGTTCAGCGAGGAACAGCTCGCCGCCGCCATGGAACTGCTCGACCTGCCCGCCGACGCGCCGCGCCGGCTGTCCGGGCTGCTCGCCGACGCGCGGCGGCGGGATCCCGAACTGCCGTACCTCGTCGCCCTGCTGGCGGTGCACGCGGCGAGTCCGCCGGTTGGTACCGCGTACCGGCAGGGGGAGGAGCGGCTGCTGTTCGCCGTGGACGACGGGGTCGAGCTGGACGATCCGGAGTTCGGCGGGGCGGATCTGATCGTGGGGATGGCTCTGCTGGATGTGGTCGGGATGACCGCGGGCCGGTCGGAGGTCGCGTGAGCAGTTGCTTGAGCACGGTGGGGTACCGCGGGCGGGTTGTGACGTGCGGGCCGTCCGTGGCCGGTCGCGCAGTTCCCCGCGCCCCTGAGCGGGCGCCCGACCTGGGCCCCGACAGGCACAGGGGTCGCGTTTTCCGTAGCAAGGAGTGGCAGTCGTGAGTGAGCAGGTCGAGTGGAGTGAGGCGGAGACGGTCGCCGCGGCGGTGAGCGCCCCCGTCACCCCTGCCGACACCGCGGACGCGGCACGGCTCGTGGCCTTCGGGCTGCAGCCCAAGACACAGCCCGCGCGGGACCAGGAGTACGCCGAACTGCTGCGGCGCTACCGCGAGGATCCCCCCTTCGCGCGGCTCGCCGACGCCGTGGCCACCGGGCTCGGGCTCGTCGTCCTTGAGGTGTCCCCGCGGGCCGGCATGGCCGTGACCGCCGCCGAGGACTCGGTGTTCGCCGTGCGCATGGGCGACTACGCGCGACGGGCGTCCGCCGACTCGGGCGACCGCTTCCTGCACGGCCTCGCCCACCTCGCCGTCGCCGCCCTGGCCTTTCCGAGACCCGAGGACCTCGCGGACGACGGATACATCGGCCGCGTCTCGGTCAACGGCGTCGACGCGTTCGTACGGCAGGCCTGCCGGCGTCTGGAGGAGCGGGCCGAGGAGCAGGGGGAGAACACCGATCCGGCCACGGACGCCCCGGGACTTGAGGCCGCCTGGCGGATCTGGGCCCGGCGCAGCTCCGCCGGGGCCACCAAGGACGCCCGCAGACTGGCCGGTTCCACCACCGGCATCGTCGGCAAGGCCGCCGCGTTCCTCACCGACTCCGGGTTCCTGCAGCGCACCGGGGACGACGCCGGGGGCACGTACCGCACCACCGCCCGCTATCAGCTCCAGGTGCGGGACATGGCGGGCAGCGCCGCCCTGGCCGAGCTGCTGGAGCTGGGGGTCGTGCCGGTGACCGACGGCACCGCGAGCCTGATGCCCGCCGAGGACACCGACGATCTGGAGCTGGCCGCCGACGCCGGGCTGCCGTTTCACTCGTAACCGGACCAGACCCTTCGACGCCCTCCCGTCACATCCCCCACACCCCTCACGACCACGAGAGTCCGCCATGTACGAGCTGTCCCGGGTCCGCCTCTACTCCATCGGGCCGGCCGGTGCGCGCTACGCCGACACCGTGCTGGACCTGCGCGGAGTCGGCGCGGTCGTGCCCGACCCCGCGCCCACGCAGGCGGAGTTCTTCGAGGAGGAGCCCGTCGGGCCGCCGCGCCGCCCCGCGCCCGCCGGTGTGCTCTTCCTGGAGAACGGCGGCGGCAAGTCCGTACTCCTCAAGCTGATCTTCTCGGTGATGCTGCCCGGCCACCGCAACACCCTGGGCGGCGCCAGCTCCGGTGTGCTGCGCAAGTTCCTGCTCGCGGACGACTGCGGGCACGTGGCGCTGGAGTGGCAGCACACCCTCACCGGGGAGTGCGTCGTCGTCGGAAAGGTCAGCGAGTGGCGCGGACGGCAGGTCTCCAACGACCCGCGGAAGTTCGCCGAGGCCTGGTACTCCTTCCGGCCCGGACCCGGGCTGAGCCTGGACAACCTGCCGGTCGCCGAGGCCACCGCCGTCCGGCCGCCCGTCGAGGGCGCCTCGGGCGCGCAGGGCCGGCGGCGCACCATGAAGGGCTTCCGGGACGCGCTCACCGAGGCCGGCAAGGCGTACCCGCACCTCGAAGTGCACTGGGAGGAGATCCACGACCGGTGGATCGAACACCTCGGTGACCTGGGCCTCGACCCCGAACTCTTCCGCTACCAGCGTGAGATGAACGCCGACGAGGGCGAGGCCGCCGGTCTCTTCGCCGTCAAGAAGGACTCCGACTTCACCGACCTGCTGCTGCGCGCGGTCACCGACACCCGGGACACCGACGGCCTGGCCGACCTGGTGGGCGGATTCGGCAACAAGCTGGGACGACGGGCCGAACTGATCGCCGAGCGGGAGTTCACCGCCGGGTCCGTGGACCTGCTCGGACGGATCGTCGAGGCCGCCGGGGCGCGCTCCCACGCGCGCGACATCCACACGGCCGCCGAGCGGCGTACGCGCACGCTGGCCAGGCGGCTGTCCGCGCGCGCCGTGCTGGAGCGGGGCCGCACCGGCGATCTCGCCCAGCAGGTCACCACCGCCGCCCACCGCGTCACCGAGGCGGAGGGCTCCCGGGAGCGCAGTGCGCTGATCGCGGCCGAACTGGCCTACCGGCACGCCTCGCTGGCGCTCGCCGCGGCCGAGAAGGGCGCCGCCGCACAGAAGAAGGAACTCGCCGACGCGCGCACCCTGCACTCCGCGTGGCAGGCGGCGGAAGCCGTGCTGCGCCACCGCGCGGCGGCCGACCGCTCCACCCGGGTGGCCGCCGCGATCCTGGAGGCCGAGCGGGACGCCGCCCCCGCCCTCGCCGCCCGGGCCAAGGCCGCCGTCGACCTCGTACGCGCGCTGCACGCCGCTGCCGAAGGGGCCGAATCGCTCGCCAACGAGCAGGAGGAGCGGTCCAGTTCGCTCCAGGAGGTCGGGGAGGCCGCCCACCGGGACGCGACGTCCGCCGCCACCGAGGCACAGCGCGCCCGCAGCGAGGTCGGCCATCTGCGCCAGCGTCTCGGCGAGGTCGAGCAGGAGACCGCAGAGGCCGTGCGGGCCGGCTGGCTCGACGACACCGCCCCCGACGCCGACCCGGCCCGCGCCGCGCTCGCCGCCAGCGACGCCGAGAAGACGGCCGTGGCCGCCTGGGACACCGCGCGCGAGGCGTCCCGCCGCACCGCGGACCAGGCCCGGGAGGCCGCGTCCGCCGAGTCCCGGGCCGAGCTGACGGCGGCCCGCGCGGCCGACGCGGCGACGGCGGCCGAGCACGCGTACGACGCGGAACGGCGGATCGCCCAGGCCCTGGCGGGCGAGGAGCGGCTCACCGAACTGCTCGGCCTGCCGGGAGCCTCCGGCGGTCCGGGCGGCTCCGGACGCCCGTCGCTGCCGGGGCCCCGGCACCCGGCCGCCCCGGACGCGAGCGCCGACGGCAGGGGGATCACCACCACGGCGGGCTCGGACGGCCCCGAGGCCGACGGCTCTCTCACCCCCCAGCAGCTGGACCACTACGCCGACGAACTGCGGCAGCTCCTCGACGACACCGTCACCTCCGCCGAACGACAGCTCTTCGAGCTGCGGACCGCCGCGGCCGACGACTCCCGGATCCTCGGCGCGCTCGGTGACGGCGGGCTGCTGCCGCCCGGCCCCGACGTCCTCGCCACCGTGGAGTACCTGGGCGAGCACGGCATCCCCGCGCTGCCCGGCTGGCGCTACCTCGCGCAGGCCGTCGACCCCGTCGACCACGCGCGCGTGCTCGCCGCCCGGCCCGAACTGGTCGACGGCGTGATCATCACGGACCCCGACACCCACGCCCGGGCCCGCGAGGCCCTAACCGACGCCGCGCTGCTCCCGCGCTCCACGGTGGCCGTCGGCACGGCCGCCGCGCTGCTCGCGCCGACCCCGGCCCCCGGCGCGGGTGGGGACGACGTCTTCCTCGTACCGCCGAACCCGGCCATGCACGACGAGCACGCCGCCGACGAGGAGCGGCAGGCGCTGCGCAGGCGCGCGGCCGAGCGGGACGACGAGATCCGCGAGTCGGCCGCCCGGCTCGCCAAGGACCGGGAGCTCGCCGCCCGGCTCGCCTCCTGGCGCACGGGCTGCCCGGCGGGGCGGCTCACCGAACTGGCCACGGCGGCTCGTGACGCGCGCACCTTCGCCGAGGAGGCCGAGGCCGAGCTGTCCGAGGCACGCGCTGTGCGGACCGAGGCCGACGAGGCGGCGGCCGAGGCGGCCCCCCGCCCGCCCCCGGCCGCCTGGTCCGGGCCCCCCCCCCCCGCGGCCCCCCGCCCCCCCCCACCGGGCCCCCCCGGGGGGGCCCCCCGCCCCGGCCGGCGCCGCGGCCGAGGCGGCCCTCGTACGGGACGAGCGGCAGGAGGCCGCCCAGCGGGCCCGGCGCGCCGCCGACGCGCTCGCCGGACTCGCCTTCCGGCTGCGCGAGCGCGCCGGCTGGCAGGTCAAGGTACGGGAACTCGCCGACGACGCCGCCGAGTCGGAGGCCCGCGCCCAGGCCTGTCTGGAGCGGGCCCGCGCCGCCGACGAGGACCGGCGCGGCACCCAGCGCGCCGCCGACGACGCCCGGCGCACAGCCCGCGCCCTGCGCGCCGAGCGCGCGGAGATCGCGGGCGCCCCCGACGAGCTGCCGGAGGAGGAGCCGGGAGCCGCGAAATCGTCGCTGCCCGCCCTCCGCGAGGCCTACCGGGCCGCCTCCCAGCTGTACGAGAAGGTCGGCGTCGGCGCCGACCTGCGCGCCGAGCAGGCGCGGGCCGAGAGCGACGAGAGCGCCGCGCTCACCGAGCTGAACCGGCTCACCAACAAGGTGCGCACCCGGGCCGCCCAGCTCCTGGAGTCCACCGACGGCTCCGACGGACCGTCCCGGCAGGCGGCCGTGGCCCGCGCCGAGGAACTGGTCCAAATCCTCGAAGGCCGGGTGTCGACCGCGAGCGAACAGCTCGGCCGGCTGCGCGGCGAGGCCGAGCGGCACGCACCCGAGGAGGCCGACGCCCACACCGAGCTGCCCGACGACCTCGTGCCCCGCGACGCCGAGCACGCGCAGAGCCTGCTGCGCACCGCCACCGGCGAACTCGCCTCCCGCACCGACGCGTTGAGTCAGGCGCGCGCCGCGCACACCGAACTGCTCGACGCCCACCACGCCGCCGAGGACGCGGCCGGCGGCTTCGACGAGACGGCCGCCCTCCTCCGGGACCTCCTGCGGGAGCACGCGGACGACGAGCAGGAGGAGCCCGAGCCCTACCCCGGCACGCTCGAAGAGGCCAGGCAGTCCGCCGCCGAGACCCGCCGCTCCCTGCGCGGCTGCGCGGCCGACCTCTCCGCCGCCGAGGCGGCCGTGCGCGAGGCGAGCGACATCCTCGTACGGCACGCCAACTCCACGCGCTACGAGCAGGTGCGCACGCCCGCGCGCCAGCAGATCCGGGAGCTGCCCGCGTCCGCACTGCCCGAGCACGCGCAGAAGTGGGCGGACGCCTTCGCGCCCCGACTGCGCGTCCTCACCGACGAGTTGGCGCAGCTGGAGCGCAACCGCGACTCGATCGTGGACCGGCTGCGCGGCCTCGTCGAGTCCGCGCTCGCCACCCTGCGGTCGGCCCAGCGGCTGTCCCGGCTGCCCGAAGGGCTGGGGGAGTGGTCGGGACAGGAGTTCCTGCGGATCCGCTTCGAGGAGCCCGACCAGGCCACGCTCGCCGAGCGCCTCGGCGAGGTCGTCGACGAGGCCACCAGGGCGGCCGTCAAGAAGAACTCCGACCTGCGCCGCGACGGGATGTCCCTGCTGCTCAGAGGGGTGGCCGCGGCGCTCCAGCCGAAGGGCGTCGCCGTCGAGATCCTCAAGCCCGACGCCGTACTGCGCGCCGAGCGCGTCCCCGTCGGGCAGATGGGCGACGTGTTCTCCGGCGGCCAGCTGCTCACCGCCGCCATCGCGCTGTACTGCACGATGGCGGCCCTGCGCTCGAACGACCGCGGCCGGGACAAGCACCGCCACGCCGGCACGCTGTTCCTGGACAACCCCATCGGGCGCGCCAACGCGACGTACCTGCTGGAGCTGCAGCGGGCCGTCTCCGATGCGCTCGGCGTCCAGCTCCTGTACACGACAGGCCTGTTCGACACGACCGCGCTCGCGGAGTTCCCGCTGGTCATCCGCCTGCGCAACGACGCGGACCTGAGGGCGGGGCTGAAGTACATCAGCGTGGAGGAACACCTCCGGCCGGGGCTCCCGCGGGAGGTTCCGGCGGGGGAGGCCGCCCACACGGAGATCACTGCGACCCGCATGTACAAGCGGCCCGCGCCGGCGGCCCCGTAGGGGCGCCCTTTAGGGGCGCGGGGAACTGCGCGGCCAGCCACGACGTACCCGCAGGGACCCGTAACCGCGCGGTGGTGGGGAACTGGCGGCCCGGTGGGGGCCGGTCGCGCAGTTCCCCGCGCCCCTAAAGGGGCCCCTGACGGGGCCTAGAGGGCGTCCTCTTTCAGAAGATCGGCGCACTTTTCGCCGATCATCATCGTCGTGACGCATGGATTCACGCTCACAAGATCCGGCATCACCGACCCGTCCGCGACCCGCAGCCGCTCCACCCCCTTGACCCGCAACCGCGGGTCCAGCGGGGCGGAAGCGTCCCCCTCCGTTCCCATCTTCACCGTGCACGACGGGTGGTAGACGGTGTTGTGGGTCTTGTGGATGTAGTCGAGCAGCTCGTCGTCCGTGCGGACGTCAGGACCCGGGGCCAGCTCGGCCCCGGCCCACCCGCTCAGCGCGGGCTGCGCGGCGATCCGCCGGGCCAGCTTCAGCCCGTACGTCATGACGCGCACGTCGTGCTCGTGCGTGAAGTACCGCGGATCGACCCTCGGCTTGTCCCGGTAGTCGCGGGTCCGCAGCCGCACCGTGCCGCGCGACTTCGCACGGGTGACGTTCGGCGTGAGACAGAACGCGTTCTCGGAGGTCGGATAGCCCCACCGGGCGGTGTTCATGTCGAACGGCACCGACCCGTAGTGGAACATCAGGTCGGGCCGGTCGAGACCCGGTTCGGTGTCGTAGAAGATGCCCGCCTCCCACCACTGGCTTGAGGTGGTCGTCATGGGCTGCTTGGCGTCCCACATGATGACGCCCTCGGGATGGTCCTGGAGGTTCTCGCCCACGCCGGCCGCGTCCACCACCACGTCGACGCCGACCTCGCGCAGATGTCCGGCGGGCCCGATGCCCGACAGCATCAGCAGTTTCGCGCTGTCGATCGAGCCGCAGGACACGATCACCTCGCGCCTGGCCCGTACCGTCCGGGTGTGGATCAGGTCGGGGTCCAGGTACTCGGCGCCCACGCAGCGCCGCCCGTCGAGCACGAGCTTCTTGGCGCGCACCCCGGTCCGTACGTCGAGGTTGGGGCGCTTGCCGAGGATCGGGTGCAGATACGCGACCGACGAGGACTGCCGGATGTTGTTCTCGTCGGAGTTGATCTGGAACCAGTTGGCGCCCCGGACGACGGTCCTGCCCGAGTTGAAGGGCGTCGTCGGGATGCCCTCCTGGGCGCAGGCCTCCAGCAGCGCCGTACCGCACGGGTCGTCGCTCTTGAGCGTCCGCAGCTTCACCGGGCCGGTGCGGCCGTGGTGCTCCCCGGGGGCGTCGTTGTTCTCCAGCCGTTGGTAGAGCGGGAAGAGCTCGGCCGCACTCCACCCCGTACAGCCCGCGGCGGCCCAGTCGTCCAGGTCCTCGGCCGGTGCCCAGAAAGCGATACAGGAATTGTGCGAGGAGCAGCCGCCGAGGACCCTGGCGCGGGCATGCCGCATGAAGCTGTTGCCGCTGGCCTGCGGTTCGACCGGATAGTCCCAGTCGTAGCCGGACTCCAGCAGCCCCATCCAGCGCTCCAGCTTCATGACGGCGTCGTCGCCGACGTCACTGGGACCGGCCTCCAGGACGCAGACCGTGACGGCCGGGTCCCCGGAGAGCCGGGCCGCGACCACATTGCCCGCGGTACCCCCGCCCACCACGACATAGTCGAACTCGTCTGTCTGCATGGTGAGTTGACCTCCTTGTAGTCCTGACAGTCCTGGAGCCCTTGCGATTCTTGAGGATTCGCGGTCGTCGGTCGTCGGGTGCGGGGGGCGTCAGTCTGCCGTGGGCGTGGCCGCCGGAGACGCGGGCGGCAGCGGGGTGTCGGCCGCTTTGTACTGGTGCTCCGCGAGCACCCCCGTGCGATGCCGCTGCACGAACCAGTAGTAGGCGAAGCCGCCACCCATCACGATGCCGACGAACAGGACGGCACCCCACCGCAGATACCAGTGGTACGGGGCGGACGCGTTGTAGACCGCGGCGCGCGGCCAGATCAGGTTGATCATCATGGCCGCGCCCCACACCACGGCGACGATGTTGACGGGCAGTCCCCAGCGGCCGAGCGAGAACCGGCCCCCTTCGGCGGGCTGCCATGCGCCGCGCAGCCTGGCCACCAGCATGGGCCCGGTGACCAGCAGATACGCGAGATAGATCAGGATGATGCCGATACTGGTGACCACGGTGAAGATCTGCGGCTGGCGGATGTTGACCACCAGGATCGCCAGCGCCAGGATCCCGATGATCACGGCGGGCACGATCGGGGTCTGGAAACGCGGATGGACCTTGGCCAGCTTGGCGGAGGCGGGCAGGTTGTTGTCCCGCGCCATCGCGAAGGCCAGCCGGATCGCCGCGGTGTGCACGGCCAGGGCGCACACGGTGACCGCGATGAACACGCACCACAGCATGGCCTTGCCCGCGTCCTCACCGAGCACGTCGAGGACGACGTACTGCAGACCGTCCGTGGAGAGCCGGTCGCCCTTCAGACTGGACACGCTCATCAGCGCGAGCAGCAGGACGAGTCCGCCGAGGACGAACGAGGCGACGATGGCACGGATGATCGCACGCGGCGCGTTGCGCGAGGGGTCCAGGGACTCCTCGCCGAGGGAGGCGGCCGTGTCGAAGCCGTACATCACGTACGCGGACGCCAGCGACGCGACGAGGAACGCGCCGAAGTAGCCGCCGGGCTGGCCCGCGCCCGTGCCGTTCGTCTCCAGCACGACCCCCGGGCCACGGGTGATGTGCACGGCGAACAGCACGATGAGGACGACGGTGGCGATCAGTTCGATGAAGACGCCGGCCGTGTTGATCCGGGCCATCAGCTTCACACCGAGGGCGTTCACCAGCGTGGTGAAGATGATCAGGACGGAGGCCAGCAGTACGGCGTTGGTGGCGACGTCGTACTTGCCCGTGCCGTCGCCCACGAACTGGAAGGCGGAGGAGATCTGCGGGAGTGTCAGCTGGTAGGCGAGGGCCACGGCCGCGATCGAGACGACCGAGGCGATCAGCATGGTCCAGCCGGCCAGCCAGCCTATGTGCGGATTGCCTATCTTCTTGGACCAGTTGTAGACGGAACCGGCCACGGGATAGCGGGCGGCGAGTTCCGCGAAACAGAGCGCGACCATGAACTGGCCGATGAAGACCATGGGCCAGGACCACCAGTAGGCGGGTCCGCCACTGCCGTAGCCGAAGTAGAACAGCTGGAAGGTGCCGGTGAGGATGGAGATGTAGCTGATACCGGCGGCGAAGGTGTGGAAGTTGCCGAGCGTGCGCTTGAGCTCGGGCTTGTAGCCGAACTCGTTGAGTTCGGAGTCGTCGTGGCCGTGCTGGTCGTGGTGACCGTGCGGACCGGCTGGTTGCTCCGATGGTTGCTCGGTGGTGGTCATGAGCGGCCTCCTGGGAAGGGGGAGTTCTCCCGGGCGGGAGGGGAGTGCGGCTCGTGCGGGGTCGTCGGTGAAGACTGGATCTTATGGCGCCGGCGGCCGGATCCGTACGGTGAAGTGCGGTGGATTTCGCGCTTGTTGTCGGCAGGCCCCCGAGTCACCCGCAGCGGGGACCGCGGGGTCCGGTCATGAGAACCAGCCCTGTGGACTGGGATTCGTGGTCCGCCAGATGTGCTTGGTCTCGCGGTACTCGGCGAGGCCCGCGGGTCCGAGTTCCCGCCCGAACCCGGACTGCTTGTACCCTCCCCACTCCGCCTGCGGGACGTACGGGTGGTAGTCGTTGATCCAGATCGTTCCGATGCGCAGCGCCGACGCGACGCGCTGGGCCTTCGCCTCGTCCGACGTGAAGATGCCGCCGGCCAGTCCGTAGATCGTGGCGTTGGCCAGCCGTACCGCCTCCGCCTCGTCGGTGAACCGCTCCACGGTCAGGACCGGCCCGAAGGACTCCTCCTGGACCACGGACATCCCGCCGGAGCACTCGTCGAGCACCGTCGGCGGGTAGTAGAAGCCCTCCGGATGCGGGGGCTCGGCCGGCCGCCCCCCTCCGCAGCGCAGGACGGCCCCCTCCTCCAGTCCCTTGGCCACGTACGCCTCGACCTTCGCCCGGTGGGCCGCCGAGATCAGCGGACCGGTCTGCGCCCGCTCGTCGAACGGCCCGCCCAGCCTGATCTGCCGGGCCCTGCGGACGACCTCGTCGACGAAACGGTCGTGCAGGGAGTCCTCCACCAGCAGCCGCGCCCCGGCCGAGCAGACCTGCCCGGAATGCAGGAAGACGGCGGTCAGCGCCATGTCGACGGCCGTCTCGAAGTCGGCGTCGGCGAAGACGATGTTCGGGTTCTTGCCGCCCAGTTCGAGGGCGACCTTCTTCACCGTTCCGGCCGCCGCGGCCATGAGCCGGCGGCCGGTCTGCAGGCCGCCGGTGAAGGAGACGAGGTCCACGTCCGGATGGTCGCCCAGCGGAGCGCCCGCCTCCGGACCGGCGCCGAGAATCAGGTTCGCCACCCCGGCGGGCAGCCCGGCCTCCTCCAGGAGACGCATCAGATGGATCGCGGTGTGCGGGGTCAGCTCGCTCGGCTTGAGGACGAACGTGTTGCCCGCGGCCAGCGCCGGGGCGACCTTCCACGCCGTCTGGAGCAGCGGATAGTTCCAGGGGGTGATCAGCGCGCACACCCCGACCGGTTCGTGTACGACCCGGCTGTCGACACCCTCCGTGCCCGTCTCCACGACCCGGCCGGACTCACTGGCGACGAGTCGTCCGAAGTAGCGGAAGCAGTTCTCGATGTCGTCGATGTCGTACTCGCTCTCCACCAGGCGTTTGCCGGTGTCGAGGGACTCCGCGCGGGCGAGTGCGGTCTTGTCGCGGGCGAGCAGGTCGGCGACGCGCAGCAGCAGATCGCCGCGTTCGTTCGCCGGGGTCCGCGGCCAGGGGCCCTCGTCGAAGGCGCGGCGCGCGGCGGCGATCGCGTCGGCGGTGTCCTCGCCGCCCGCCTCGTCGACGACGGCCACGAGCGATCCGTCGGCCGGACAGCGGATCTCACGCGTGCGTTTCTCCCGCGCGCCCGTCCAGGTGCCGCCGATGTAGAGATCCGCCATCCCTGCCTCCCAGCATGCCTATGAGCCACTCGTGGAACATCCCGATGTGGTGCTCGGTGGGCACCAGCACCCCGCCCCTGCGGTAGGCGCGGGACGCCATGGCGGGCTGCGTTCGCTCGCACGCCTCGAAGTCCTGGGCGTTGACCCGGTGGAAGAGTTCCACGGACCTCGACACGTCGGCGCCCGACTCGACGACCTCGGGGGCGTAGAGCCAGTCGCACTCCACGATCGTCCGGTCCTCGGCGAGGGGGAACATGCGGTGCAGGATGACATGGTCGGGGACGAGATTGATGAACACAGTGGGTTTGACCGTTATCGCATAGTAACGACGGTCCTGATCCTCCGCGACCTCGGGCAGCCTGCCGAATCCCTCGCCGCCGTCGACCGTGAATCCCTTGACCCCGTCGCCGAACTCGGCGCCGTGGCCCACGTAGTACTGGGCGGCGTAACCGTCCGCGAACTCCGGCAGCACCTCGGTGAGTTCGGGGTGGATGGTCGCGCAGTGGTAGCACTCCATGAAGTTCTCGACGATCAGTTTCCAGTTCGCCCGCACGTCGTAGGTGATGCGTTTGCCGAGGGCGAGATTCTCCGTGCCGTAGTGCTCGATGGCCGCCGCGTTCCCGAGCCGTTCGACGGCCGCGCCCATCACCGTCTCCTCGAAGGACGGCGGCTCGTCGGCCAGGCACACCCAGGCGTACCCGAGCCACTCCCGCAGCGCGACCGTGATCAGGCCGTACTCCGTACGGTCGACGTCCGGCATCCTCACCAGGTTCGGCGCCGCGATCAGCTTCCCGTCCAGGCCGTACGTCCAGGCGTGGTACGGGCACTGGAGGTTGCGCCGGACCTCGCCGGCCTCCTCGGTGCAGAGCCTGGCCCCGCGGTGCCGGCAGATGTTGAGGAAGGCCCGCAGCTCACCGGTACGGGACCGGGTGACCAGGACGTTCTCGCGGCCCACCTGGACCGTACGGAACGCCCCGGGTTTGGCCAGGTCGGCGGCGCGGACCGCGCAGAACCACATCGACTCGAAGAGGTGCTCCTGCTCCTGCCGGAAGATCTCCGGATCGGTGTAGTAGTGCCCCGGAAGTGTGCTGATCAGGCTCGGGGGCAGCTGGGCGGGGACGGGGGTCAGGGGGGTCGTCGACACGAGCGTGCTCCTCAGGCGGGCGCGGCGGCGAGGCGGTGGGGGTCGAACAGGCCGATGGGGTGACCGGTGGTCCCCGTCAGGGCCAGATCGGCGAGGATCTCGCCGACGACCGGCACGAACTTGAAGCCATGGCCGGAGAAACCGCAGGCCACGGTCACGGACTCGGGATGCGCGGGATGCCGGGCGATGACGAAGTGCTCGTCCGGAGTGTTGGAGTACATGCAGGTGGCGGCCTTGAGGAAGGTGCCGGGCAGATCGGGGATGCAGCGGGCCATATGGTCCGCCATCGCCCGGATCTCGTCCTCGTGGACCGTGCGGTCGATGGTCTCCGGCGTGCAGATCTGTCCCTTGCGGAAGAACGCGACCTTGGCGCCCAGCTCCGGCCCGTCGATGGACGGGAAGCCGTACACCTGGACGTCGTCCGCGTCCTCCCAGATGTAGATCGGGTGGTTCCGGGGGAGGAAGGGCCGGACCCCGCCCCGGGGCTGGAACCAGTACATGACCTGCCGTTCGATGGTGAACGGCACCCCGAGGTCGGTGAGCAGCTGCGGCGCCCACGCGCCCGGGCAGATCACCAACTGGCCCGCCGTGTACGTGTTCTCGGCCGTGTGCACGCGTACACCGTCCCGGTACGGCTCCCAGCGGGTCATCGGCTCGTCGAAGTGCAGGTCGGCGCCCTGCCGGGTGGCGAGCTGCAGATGGGCCGCGACCATGTTCTCGGGGCGGACCAGGCCTGCCTTCTCCTCGAAGAGCCCGACCTCGTCGTCCTGCGGAGCGAGGGTGGGGAAGCGGCGGCGGATCTCGGCCGCGTCGAGCATCTCGTGCGGCAGGTCCCACTGGAGCGCCGAACGCAGCGAGCCTGACACGGTCAGCGAATCGGGCCGGCCGATCATCACACCGCCGCACAGGGTGGCGATGTCCCGCCCGGTGGCCCGCTCGACGTCCTCGTACAGCTCGTAGGAACGCAGCAGCAGGGGCACGTACGCCGGATCCTCGAAGTAGGACTGCCGGGTGATCCGCGACCCACCGTGACTGGACCCACGGTTGTGGACGGGCCCGAACTTCTCAAGCCCGAGCACCCGCGCACCACGCGAGGACAGGTGATGAGCGGCGGCACTACCCATACCGCCAAGACCGATGACGACGACGTCGTAACTGGGGGACACGGGGACCTCCGTCTATGGCACGGGTTGCATTTCCAGGGGCGCGGGGAACGGCGCAATCTTTTGCTTTTAGGGGCGCGGGGCCGTATCGATATGCGGCTCCGCCGCAGGGCGCGACCAGCCCCCACGGACCCGCAGGCCGTCCCACGGTCCCTCCCCTCTTCCCCCCGGGGGGGACTCACCGGCGAATACGGCTCATCTTCGGATCGAAGATCGGCTCATCGACGACAGTCGCCGCAACCTTCTCCCCGAAGTACTCGACAGACACCCCCGCCCCCACGGGCAACTCCGGCAACCAGGCGTAAGCCACACACCGCCCCACGGAGTACCCGTACGCCGCACTCGTGACGTACCCCGCCGCGGAACCGTCGACGTACACGGGCTCCTTGCCGAGCACCACGGCCGACGGATCGTCGAGCAACAACGGCGTGAGCCGCCGCAGAGACCGACGCCCGCCGTGCCCGCCGCGACCCTCCAGCGCCCTCATGCCCAGGAACTCCCCCTTGTCCAGCCGGACGGCGAACCCCACCCCCGCCTCGTACGGATCGTGCTCGTCGGTCATGTCGACACCCCACGCCCGGTACCCCTTCTCCAGCCGCAGGCTGTTGAAGGCGGAACGCCCGGCCGCGATCACGCCGTGCTCCCGGCCCGCCTCCCAGAGCGTGTCCCAGAGGCGGAGCCCCAGGTCGGCGCTGGTGTACAGCTCCCAGCCCAGCTCACCGACGTAGCTCAACCGCATGGCGGTGACCGGGACATGCCCGATGTACGTCTCCTTGGCGCGGAAGTAGCCGAAGCCCTCGTGCGAGAAGTCGTCGCGGGTGAGCGGCTGTACGAGCGCGCGGGCGAGCGGCCCCCAGACGCCGACGCAGCACGTACCGGACGTGATGTCCCGGATGTGGACGCCGTCGGGGGCGTGCCTGGTCAACCAGTCCAGGTCCGCGGGGGAGTTGGCGCCCACCTGGAAGCGGTCCGGGCCGAGGCGCGCGACGGTGAGGTCGGAGCGGATGCCACCGGTCTCGTCCAGGAGCAGCGTGTAGGTGACCGCGCCGGGCTTCTTGCGGAGGTTGTTGGTGGTCATGCCGTGCAGGAATTCGAGGGCGCCGGGTCCGGTGACTTCGAGGCGGCGCAGGGGAGTCATGTCGTAGAGCGCGACCTTCTCGCGGGTCGCCCGCGCCTCGGCCGCCGCGACGGGCGACCAGTACCGCGCCGACCAGGCGTCCCGCGCGGGCACGTCAAGGCCGGCGGCGAGCGGCGCGTTCGCCTCGTACCAGTGCGGGCGCTCCCAGCCGCCGCCCTCCAGGAAGTACGCGCCCAGTTCCTGCTGGCGGGCGTGGAAGGGGCTGACCCGAAGAGGCCGCGGCCGTTCCATCGGCTGGAGCGGATGCAGGACGTCGTACACCTCGACGAACTGCTGCGAGCCGCGCTCCCTGATGTACGCGGGTGAGCGCTGGGCCTCCTCGAAGCGCGTGAGGTCGCACTCGTGGGCGTCGATCCCGGGGCGGCCGTCGGTCATCCACTCGGCCACGGCCTTGGCGACACCGGCCGAGTGGGTCACCCAGACGGCCTCCGCCAGCCAGAAGCCCCGCAGCGCACGCGATTCGCCGAGGACCGGCATGCCGTCCGGGGTGAAGGAGAAGACGCCGTTGAAGCCCTCCTCGATCTCGCTCCCGCGCAGCGCGGGCAGCAGCCGGCGGCAGTCGTCCCAGCTCGGCGCCCAGTCCTCCTCGGTGAAGGGGAACGACGACGGCATCTCCAGGCCGCCGGCGCGCGCCTCGTCGTAGCCGAGAACCGCGAAGGGGTCCACGGGGAGCGGCCGGTGGGCGTAACTGCCGATGCCGATGCGGTCACCGTGCTCACGGAAGTAGAGGTCGCGGTCCTGGAAACGGAGGATGGGCCGCGACGCCTCCGCGACTGCCTGCGGCCCTGTGCCCGCCCCGGCCAGTTCGGGCAGGGGCTTCGTCCGCGCGTACTGGTGGGCGAGCGGCTGCAGAGGTACGTCGACTCCGGCCATGCGGCCGATCACCGGCCCCCAGAACCCGGCCGCCGAGACGACGTGGTCGGCGGGGAAGACGCCCTGGTCGGTGACGACGGCGGTGATCCTGCCGTCCTCCTGCTCGATCCCGGTGACGGTGTGCCGGTCCAGGAAGCGGGCGCCGCGGCCCACGGCCCGTTCCATCTGGGCGCGGGCGGCGAGCAGGGCGCGGGCCAGGCCGTCGTCGGGGGTGTGGAATCCGCCGAGGACCGCCGACTCGTCGATCAGCGGCCAGAGTTCCTTGCAGCGGGCCGCGCTCACGATCTCGCCGCGTACGCCCCAGGAGGCGGCGTAACCGGCCCTGCGGTGCAGCTCGGCGAGGCGCTCGGGGGTCGTCGCGAGCTCCAGGCCGCCCACCTGGTTGAAGCAGGAGACGCCGTCCACTTCGAGGGAGTTGAATTTCTCGACCGTGTAGCGGGCGAAGGCCGTGAGGGTCTTGGACGGACTGGTCTGGAAGACGAGGCCCGGCGCGTGGGAGGTGGAGCCGCCGGGAGCGGGGAGCGGCCCCTGTTCCAGGACGGTGACGTCGGTCCAGCCGCGGGCGGTCAGCTCGTCCGCGAGGGAGCAGCCGACGATGCCGGCGCCCACGACGACCACGCGGGGCGCGACGACCGTATGGGGCGCGACGACCGGACGGCTGCTGTCGGACTCGTGGCCGCTCACAGGACCACCACCGAGCGCAGCACCTCACCGCGGTGCATGGTCGACAGGGCCTCCTCGACCTGGTCGAGCGTGATGGTCTCCGAGACGAACGCGCCGAGGTCGAGGAGCCCGTAGAGGTACTGGTCGATGAGGAACGGGAAGTCGCGGCTCGGCAGACAGTCGCCGTACCAGGAGGACTTGATCGCGCCGCCCCGGGAGAACACGTCGATCAGCGGCAGTTCTATCTTCATCTCCGGGGTCGGGACGCCGACCTGCACCAGCAGCCCCGCGTGATCGCGCATGTAGAAGGCCTGCTCGAAGGTCTCCGGGCGGCCCACGGCGTCGATGGCGATGTCGACCCCGAAGCCGTCGGTGAGGGCGCGTACCGCCTCGACCGGGTCGGTGCCGCGGGAGTTGACCGTGTGGGTGGCGCCGAACCGCTCCGCCCGGTCGAGCTTCTTGTCGTCGATGTCGACGGCGATGACCTTCATGGCGCCGTTGAGGCAGGCGCCCGCGATGGCCGCGTCGCCGACACCGCCGCAGCCGATCACGGCGACCGTGTCACCGCGCCCCACGTTGCCGGTGTTCACCGCCGCGCCGTACCCGGCCATCACCCCGCAGCCGACCAGGCCGGCGGCCTCGGGGCGGGCCGCGGGGTTGATCTTCACGGCCTGGCCCGCGGCGACCAGTGTCTTCTCGGCGAAGGCACCGATACCGAGCGCGTTGGTGAGCGGGGTGCCGTCGAGGAGGGTCATCGGCTGGGTGGCGTTGCGCGAATCGAAGCAGTACCAGGGGCGGCCCCGGCGGCAGGAGCGACAGGAACCGCAGGGGGCCCGCCAGGCGAGGACCACGTAGTCGCCGGTCCTGAGGTCGGTGACGCCCTCGCCGACCGCCTCGATCGTGCCGGCCGCCTCGTGGCCCAGCAGGAACGGGAAGTCGTCGCTGATCGCGCCCTCGCGATAGTGCAGATCCGTGTGGCAGACCCCGCAGGCCTGCACGGTGACGAGCACCTCGCCAGGACCGGGATCGGGGACGACGATCGTCCGCACCTCGACGGGTGCGCCCTTCTTCACAGCGACTACGGCACGGACCTCGTATGGCACGACCTAGCTCCTCTGCTGTTGCGCAATGCACTATGGGTTGCGCTATGGGGAACATAGTGAGAACGCCTCCAGGGGGCCGTCAAGAGGTACGGGTTAACCCTTGGCAAAAGGAACCGGCGCCCCGAAATGTGTCCGACACACGCGGGCGCGGGGGCCGGTGTGCCAGCACCCCCGCCCGGTTTCGCCCCCTGGTGGGCGGCGCGGGCCCGGGACGCACGAAGCCCCCCGTCCCGGTAGGGGCGGCGGCCGAACCCCCGCCCCCCCAGGCCGCCGTCCGGCTCGTTCCCGTGACCGGTTCCGTGCCGGTACGAGTTCGGTGCCCGGCTCGGTTCCGTGGCCGGTTCCGGGTCCGTACGAGTCCGGTGCCCGGCTCGGTTCCGTGGCCGGTTCCGGGTCCGTACGAGTCCGGTGCCCGGCTCGGTTCCGTGGCCGGTTCCGGACCCGTACGAGTCCGGTGTCCGACTCCGTACCGTGGCCGGTCACGGGTCCGCCGGCGTGGGTGCCTCCGCTTCCGTCAGAAGCCGTACCCCATCCGGCGCGAGAGGTCGGCCGCGGCGGCGACCGTGCGCTTGGCGAGTTCCGGCAGCCGGTCCGGCTCCAGCCGGTACACCGGCCCGGAGACGCTGATCGCGCCGATCACCTTGCCGTCGTGCGCGCGCACCGGCGAGGCCGTGGCGGCCAGCCCCAGCTCCAGTTCCTCCAGCGCGAACGCGTACCCCTGCTCGACCACGGCCTCCAGCTCGGCGCGCAGCGCGGCCGTCCCGGTGATCGTGCGCTCGGTGAAGCGCGGCAGGGTCCTGGCCAGCAGCCCTTCGCGGAGGGTCGGCGGCAGGTGGGCCAGCAGGACCTTGCCGCTTGAGGTGGCGTGCAGGGGAGTGCGTCTGCCCAGCCAGTTCTGCGCGGTGACCGACGCGGCGCCACGGGCCTGCATGATGTTGACCGCCGCGTTGTCGTCCAGGACCGCGATGTTCACGGTCTCGCCCAGCTCGTCCGCGAGTTCGCGGCAGACGGGCACCCCCTCCTGCGAGATGTCGAGACGCACTGCCGCCGCCCCCGCCAGGCGTAGTACGCCGGCCCCCAGGAAATACTTGCCGCGGTCCTTCGCCTGGGCGACGAGGCCGCGGTTCTCCAGCACGCCGAGGAGCCGGAAGGCCGTGGACTTGTGCACCTCCAGCTCGTCGGCGATCTCGGTGACGCCCGCCTCGCCGAGCCTGGCGAGGATCTCCAGCACGCTCACCGCGCGGTCCACCGACTGGACGGCGCTCCCCGCGCCTCTGCTCTGCTTCTCCGGTGTCTCCCCTGTGCGGTCAGCCTGCTTCTGAGTGCGGGTCATAGCTCAACTCTCACCACCTGGCGGCCCGGTTTGAGCCGCATCTGCCGGAAGCCCTTGACGCGACGGGCATCCCGCGCGGATTCTGTTGCGCATAGCGCTCCCTCGTGCGCCATACGAAACATCATGTTACCGAAGAGTCCGTGACCGGGAAGGTCTCGGACCAGACCGGACCTGTGAGGACCAGGACCGTGGGTCCTGGACCGAGAGGGGGGCCCGTGATTCCCGTCTGCCGCCTTGATGACCTCCCCGCGGGCGAATCCGTCCGTGTCGACACCATGCCGCCCATCGCCGTGTTCAACGCCGACGGCGAGCTGTACGCCATCGACGACACCTGCACCCATCAGGACGCGTCGCTCTCCGAGGGGTGGCTGGAGGGCTGTCTGGTCGAATGCCCCTTGCACGCCGCCTCGTTCGATCTCCGCACGGGACTGCCGACGTGCCTGCCCGCGCGCCGCGCCGTCCGCACCCACCGCGTCACCGTCGACGACGGCGTCATCCATGTCCACGTGGCGGCGAAGGAGGACACGGCGGCATGACGATCCCCCGTGCGAGGGCCACGACAGCGCGCCCCTCCGCGCCCCACCTTTTCATGCGCCCCACCCGGCACACCGCCAAGAGGCCCGTGCGCCTCCCGGCGCGGGGCGGGGCACGCCCCGGTATCTGGGCCGAGCACGACACCGGTGCGACGCCCGCCGCGCATGCCGTCACGGTGGCCCTCGCTCCCGATCCCGCGGGATCCGACCCCACGGCATCCGACCCCATGGGATCCGACCCCACGGGATCCGATCCCACGGGATCCGGCGCCGAGCCGGTGACGGCGTCCGCCGGGCACGGCGGCGGGTCGGTCGCGGACCGGGCCGAGTGCGGCAGAGGAACACCCGGCCGCAGGGCACCGGTTCGCACGAGCCCACCATCCGCGCCCGCCGTCCGGAAGGAGCCGGCCGTATGAGGACCGTCATCGTCGTCGGGGCCTCGCTCTCCGGGCTGTACGCGGCCCGTGAGCTGCGTGCCCAGGGGTTCGACGGGCGGTTGGTGGTCGTCGGGGACGAACCGCACCGCCCCTACGACCGCCCGCCCCTGTCCAAGGACTTCCTCACCGGCCGGTCCGGCGAGGACGGCCTGGCCCTCAGCGACACCGAGGAGATCACCGAACTCGACGCCGAGTGGCTGCTCGGCACCCGCGCCCGCGGCCTCGACACCCGAGGCCGCACCGTCCTGCTGGACGACGGCCGCACCGTCTCCGGCGACGGAGTCGTCATCGCCACGGGAGCTGCCGCGCGCCGGCTGCCGGGGCCCGGACTCGCCGGAGTCCACACCCTGCGCACCCTCGACGACGCCCGCGCCCTGCGCGCCGAACTCACCGCGGGCGACCGCCGTGTCGTCGTGATCGGCGGAGGCTTCATCGGCGCCGAGACCGCGTCCTCGTGCGCAGCACTCGGCCACGACGTCACCGTCGTGGAAGCGGCTCCGCTGCCGCTGGTGCCCCAACTCGGTCCCGAGATGGCCGCGGTGTGCGCGGCGCTGCATCGGCGCGGGGGCGTCGACCTGGTCACGGGCACGGGCGTCGCCGCACTGCGCGGTCGCGGCGCGGTCACCGGGGTGGAACTCTCCGACGGCCGTCTCCTCCCCGCCGATGTCGTGATCGTCGGCATCGGCGCCGTCCCCAACACCGACTGGCTGGCGGGCTCGCCGCTCGCGCTGCACGACGGCGTGCTGTGCGACGACGGCTGTGCGACGGCTCTGCCGCAGGTGGTCGCCGTCGGAGACGTGGCCCGCGTCGGCGGAATCCGCGCCGAACACTGGACCAGCGCCACCGAGCAGCCCCGGATCGCCGTGCGCAACCTGCTGGCCGGGTACACCGCGGAGACCCTGCGCCCGCTGCCCTACTTCTGGTCCGACCAGTACGGGGCGCGGATTCAGTTCGCCGGACGGCGGCTCGACACCGACACCGTCCGTATCGCGGAGGGCACGCTCACCGACGGGGCACCGGGCGAGGACGGCCTGCTCGCGCTGTACGAGCGCGAGGGCCGCACGACCGCGGTGCTGTCCGTGGACCGCCCCCGCCCCTTCATGCGGGCCCGGCGCGAACTGGGCCGCGGGGCGGGCGCGATGGAAACGGTGTCCTAGTGGCGGAGCCGGTGTCCTGGGTCATGTGGCGTGTCAGGAGTGCGACAACTGCCCCGCGCCGCCGCCCCGACGGCGTATCCGCTCCTTGGTCCGCTCCGCGGACCGCTCCTGACGACGGATCTTGCGCCGCTCGCGGCGCAGGGCCCGGGCGGTGCTGCTCGGCTCCGACACCACGCCGTAGCGCTGGTTCCACACCTGGCGCGTGACCCACACGTCCAGCGCGCCCCACGTGGCCACCACCGTGCTCGCCACGCTGCTCAGCACCATGGGGAACGCGAGCCAGGAACCGGCCAGCGTGCACAGGAAGGCGACCATCGCCTGGATCAGCGTGACGGCGATGATGATGACGGCGCGCACCGCGGACGTACGCACGGGATCGGGCAGCCTGCGCCTGTTCGCGGGCTCCTCGACCCACAAGGGCCGGTAGTACGCCTGCTCTTCGGCCTCCGTGACGTACTGCTCGCCAGCCTCCGGCACCCGGTCGTCCCCGCTCCTCGCGAAGGGCCTCGCCCCGGCTTCCGTCACAGCCCCCGTCCCGCTCTCCGTCACCGTCCTCGTGCCCGTCCGAGCGGCGGACACGGCCTCTGCCTCCGACACAGCCCTCGCCTCCGTCACGGGCGCGGTCCCGGCCCCCGCGGCAATGGCGGAAGCCCACCTGGCCTCCGCCACACGGTCCGCTTCCGCCGCCGCGCGGTTCATCGCCGCGAGATCCGCCGCTATGTCGGCCGGAATGTCCCGACGCGGGATCTGTGACCCCCGCTCCGCCTCCGCGATCGTCGTGGCGCCCGTCCCGGGTGCCCCGTACCGCTCCGCCGTGCCCATCAACCTGTCACTCCCCACCGCCTGACAGCCGCTCGCTCCGGTGTCACGAGACTCCGGCTCCCCATCGGCTGCCCGGCTTGCGCTGTTATACGCCCCCTGGGCGCGGCATCCGGCACCTGCAGCCGATTCCGCCTCCAACTTCCATACAGACAGACGATCGGCGTAAGCCGAAGATTCCCGGCGATCGAAAAATTTCGGCCAAGTGGTCCGCTGAGCGGGCTCGGTCGGGCCTCTTTCCCCGTGTCGGTTTCGGGGAGGCAATCTCCCGCAATGAACGGACAACTGCGGATGTCTCGTTCCGGATACGCGCCGAGTCGACCCGGACAGGCTCGGACAGGCCTTCGAGATACCTGTGTGTCGGTAGTAGGCTCACGCCGTTTGTTGCCGTACATGTGTGCCCCCGGTCCCGGGGGCCGAGCTGGGGGAGGCCATGCGCTTTCGCGGGAAGTCCATCCGCCGGAAGATCGTGGCGCTGCTTCTCGTGCCGCTGCTCTCCCTGACCGGGATCTGGGGCTTCGCCACCGTACTGACGGGCCGCGAGGTCAACCAGCTGTTCGACACGACCTTCATCGTGCAGGAGATCGGCTACCCCACCGAGGACGTCATCAGCGTCCTCCAGGCCGAGCGCCGTCAGACCCTCGTCTACCTCGCGGACCCCCGGGCCTCCGACGCCCTCACCGACCTGCGCCGCAGCCGCACCGCCACCGACGAGGTCGTCTCGAAGATCCGCAGGAACGCCAGGGACTCCGACGTACGGGACGAGATGGGTTCCGACACCACCGAGCGTCTCACCGCGATCCTGGACGCCTTCGACGGCGTCGGGTCGCTGCGCCAGAGCGTCGAGGACAACACCGTCACCCGCGCGCAGGCCCTGGACCTCTACAACCGCCTGGTGGACCCCTGTTACATCCTCCTGGCCAACCTCCAGGTCCTCGACAACGTGGACGTGGACAAGCAGGGCCGCGCCCTCGTCAACATGTCACGCGCCCGTGAACTGCTCGCCCGCGAGGACGCCCTGCTCGGATCCGCCCTCGTCGTCGGCAAGGTGACCCGCGACGAGGCACGCGACATCTCCGACCTCGTCGCCCAGCGCACGATCATGTACGAGAGCAACCTCCCGCAGCTGCCCTCCGCGGAACGCGTCCGCTACGAGCGCTACTGGAAGAACGCCGCCACCGCGCCCCTGCGCGTGGCCGAGCAGTCGGCCCTCGCCTCCGCGCCGGGCACCCCGCGCGGTGTCACCGCGAAGAGCTGGGACGGCCTCGCCGACGGGGTCCTCGACGGCCTCGACAAGTTCAACACCCAGGCGGGCGACCGCTTCCAGGACCGCGTCCGCCCCGTCGCGGTCGGCGTCATCGTCAAGGCCGCCATCGCCGGCGTGCTCGGCCTGGCCGCGGTCCTCATCTCGCTCTTCATGTCCGTACGTATCGGCCGCAGCCTCATCCGCGACCTGCGCCGCCTCCGCCAGGAGGCCCACGAGACCGCCGGCGTCCGGCTGCCCAGCGTGATGCGCCGCCTCTCCGCGGGCGAACAGGTCGACGTCGAGACCGAAGTACCGCGCCTGGAGTACGAGAAGAACGAGATCGGCGAGGTCAGCCAGGCGCTCAACAGCCTCCAGCGGTCCGCCGTCGAGGCCGCGGTGAAGCAGTCCGAACTGCGCAGCGGCGTCTCCGACGTCTTCGTGAACCTCGCCCGCCGCAGCCAGGTCCTGCTGCACAAGCAGCTCACGCTCCTCGACACGATGGAACGCAGGACCGAGGACACCGACGAACTCGCCGACCTCTTCCGCCTCGACCACCTGACGACCCGTATGCGCCGCCACGCGGAAGGCCTGGTGATCCTCTCCGGAGCGGCCCCCTCCAGGCAGTGGCGCAAGCCCGTCCAGCTGATGGACGTCGTACGCGCCGCCGTCGCCGAGGTCGAGGACTACGAGCGCATCGAGGTCCGGCGGCTGCCGCGGATGGCGGTCACCGGATCGGCCGTCGCCGACCTCACCCACCTGGTGGCCGAACTCCTGGAGAACGCCACGGTGTTCTCGCCGCCGCACACGGCCGTACAGGTCCTCGGCGAGCGCGTCGCCAACGGCTTCACCCTGGAGATCCACGACCGCGGCCTCGGAATGGCCGCGGAGGCGCTCCTCGACGCCAATCTCCGGCTCGCCGAGACCCCCGAGTTCGAGCTGTCCGACACCGACCGGCTCGGCCTCTTCGTGGTCAGCCGGCTCGCCCAGCGGCAGAACGTACGCGTCTCCCTGCAGCCGTCCCCGTACGGCGGGACGACCGCGGTGGTCTTCGTGCCCGACGCGCTGCTCTCGGACGACGTGCCCGACACCAACGGCGTCGGGTTCCGGCTCGACCGGGCGGTTCCCTCCAGGAGTGCGAAGAACGAGGCCGAGGAGGGCCGCAGGGCCGCGCTGTCGCAGGTGCCGGTCACGCTGCCCGGCCTGTCGGCGTCGATCCTCGACGGACCGGTCGAACTGGAGGCGCCCGTCGGCCTGGACGCCCTCGAAGGCTTCCCCGGCGCCCTCGACGACGATGACGGCGAACACGGCGGCATCTTCCGCCCGCGCCGTTCCATCGCCGGGACGGCGGCCGACGAGACGCGTGAGCCGCCCCGCGAGCCGTCACCCTCCCCGGAGGACGAGCGGCCCGGTGTCTCGCTGTCCCGCCGCCGCACCCCCAAGCTGGTCAGCTCGCACGGCCGCCCCGTGACCCACGGCAGATCGCGGCGCGACGAGCTGACGGACCGCCCGGACGACGGCGAGGTCACCGAACTGCCCCAGTCGGCGCAGGATCGGACCAGGTCCGAGGAGCGGCCCGAGCGCTCAGGTGTGCTCGAAGAGCTGCCGAAGCGGTCGAGGGGCGCCAGGCGTGGGCCGGGCCGCCGTGACACCGCGGACCCGCTGTCGGCCCGCGGAGGCGAGGCCGACGACTGGCCCACGGGAGCCGGCGACGGCCCGGCGGACCGCGGACGCCGCACGGCCCTCGACCGCGGCGTGGACCGCGGCGGCGAGCCGGGGGGAACGGCGGGCGGAGCGGTCGTGCGCGGACCGGGAGCCGCGGACGGCGGACCGGGTGAGGCCCCGGCCCTGCCGCAGCGGGGATCGCGTCGCGGCGTCGAACCGAACGGCACGCGTCCGGGCACCCCGTCGCCCGGTATCGCGGGCCCCCGCACCGCAGGACCGGCCGGAGGCCCTGCTTCCGGCCTGCCCCGCCGGGTACGGCAGGCCAATCTCGCCCCGCAGCTCAAGGAAGGGCCCGACCTGCGCACCACGCGCGCCCCGGCCCGTACGACGGACCCCTCGGAGCGTGACGCGGACGAAGTACGCAACCGGATGGCCTCGCTCCAGCGTGGTTGGCGGCGTGGGCGCGAGGAGAACGCCGCGGGCGACGAGGCCCAGGACGGCACAGCACCAGGAACGACCAAGGGAGACGGCCGATGACCGCACCGAAGGCCGCCGGCCACATGACGACCACCACGGCGACGGGGGAGCTCAACTGGCTCCTCGACGACCTGGTGGCGCGTGTCGCCAGCATCCGCAAAGCACTCGTGCTCTCCGGAGACGGCCTCCCCACGGGGGTCTCGACCGATCTGACGAGGGAGGACAGCGAACACCTCGCCGCCGTCGCCTCCGGATTCCACAGCCTCGCCAAGGGCGTCGGCCGGCACTTCGACGCGGGCAGCGTCCGGCAGACGGTGGTCGAACTGGACGAGGCGTTCCTGTTCGTCACGGCCGCCGGTGACGGCAGCTGCCTCGCCGTGCTCTCCGACGCCGACTCCGACGTCGGGCAGGTCGCGTACGAGATGACGCTGCTGGTGAAGCGCGTCGGCGCACATCTCGCCGCCGCTCCGCGCACCGAACTGTCCTCGGGCGGGTAGTGAGTCGGCATGAGCGGAGACGGGCAGGAGCTGTCCCACTGGTTCGACGACGAGGCCGGACCGGTGGTCCGTCCGTATGCCATGACACGGGGCCGCACCACCAGCCCGAACCAGCACCGCCTCGACCTGATCGCGGTCGTGGTGACGGAGGAGTACGCCTCCGACCCGGAGGCGGACAACTCCCTGTCCCCGGAACACGTGGACATCGTCGAACTCTGCCGTGACGCCCCCCAGTCGGTCGCGGAACTGGCCGCCGAACTCGACCTGCCCATCGGGGTCGTACGGGTCCTCATCGGCGACCTCGTCGAGGACGAACTGGTCCATGTGACCCGTCCGGTACCCCCAGCGGAGCTGCCGGACGAAAGCATTCTGCGTGACGTGATCAGCGGCCTTCGGGCCCTGTGAACCCCTGGCACAGCGGCAACGAGACACCACCTGAGCGAGCGAGAAGCGAGAGAAGAGACCGATGATCTTCGGGCGCACTGAACGCGGCAAGGCCCCGGTCGAGCCCGTCACTCTCAAGATCCTCGTGGCGGGCGGCTTCGGCGTCGGCAAGACCACCCTGGTCGGCGCCGTCAGCGAGATCAAGCCGCTGCGCACCGAGGAACTGCTGACCGAGGCGGGCCGTCCGGTGGACGACACCAGCGGTGTGGAGGGCAAGCACACCACCACCGTCGCCATGGACTTCGGCCGCATCACGCTGCGCGAGGACCTCGTGCTGTATCTCTTCGGCACCCCCGGCCAGGACCGCTTCTGGTTCCTGTGGGACGAGCTCGCGACCGGCGCCCTGGGGGCGATCGTGCTCGCCGACACCCGCCGCCTGGAGGACTGCTTCGCGGCGGTCGACTACTTCGAGCGGCGCTCCATCCCCTTCGTGGTGGGCGTCAACTGCTTCGAGGGCGCCTCCCGTTACCCCACCGAGGACGTCCGCCAGGCCCTCGACCTGGACGCCGCGGTCCCCGTGGTCCTGTGCGACGCACGCGGCCGGGAGTCGGTCAAGGAGGTCCTCATCGAGGTCGTCCAGCACGCGATGGCGTACGCGGCCGAACGCCGGCACACCGTCACCGGCTGAACCACCCGGAGACCCTGGCCGTGCTTCCACCGCTTTTCGTGCTCCACGCG